>JAKSCF010000608.1 GCA_022360735.1 Clostridia bacterium | reverse complement strand
ACTGCTTCTTGCAAGGCCTGGATGTTTTTGACAGGTACCGATGACTCTATAAAAATCGCCTTGATCTGTTTTTCCACAATATAGTCAGCCAGCTTGCTGACATCCTGAGTGCCGGCTTCAGTTGCAATACTAAGGCCCTGGAGTCCCCTTACCTCAAAGCCGTAAGCATTGCCAAAATAATTAAAGGCATCATGGGCAGTTACCAGAATCCTCTGTTCTGCCTCCAATTCACCGGCTCTTGCGCTAACATATTGTTCAAGCTCTTCCAGTTTTTGCAGATAACTGGCTCTGGAAGCGGCATAGTAAGCCTCATTATCCGGGTCTAACTTGCTCAATGTATCTGCTATAACATGAGTTGCTTCCATCCACAATTTTAAGTCAAACCAGATGTGGGGGTCATAATTTCCTTCATAATCTGAACAAGGTAGGAGCTTTTTCTGATCAATGCTTTCACCCACTGCGATTACTTCTTTGTCTTTTGTACGCAGATTTTTAAATATTTCTCCCATCTTCCCTTCTAAGTGCATCCCATTATAAACAATTACATCCGCTTCTTGCATCTTGTTTACATCTCCTGCACTTGCTTTATACAAGTGAGGATCGATCCCCGGCCCCATCAATCCGACTACCTTGACTTTTTCACCACCTATTTGGGTAACTAAATCTCTCAACATGGTAGTAGTTGTAACAACATCCAGTTTTTGTTCTTCCCCTCTTTTCTCCCCTTGATTATCGGTGCAGCCTCCTGTTAAAAACAGCAAGCTCAAACTTAAAAATAACAAGACAATTCTCTTCAAAATTTTTGACCCCTTTCAAACTTTAATAATCCCGTAAATTAATTTTGCCGATTCTCTGCTGATAAAAACATCATCCTTCCCCTTCTTCGCATTAATTAAGCCGTCATATTCTAAAATCGATTGAATAACAATTTCCGCTCCAATGCTGATACCTCGCCCTTCCAGATATTTCAATAAAGAAGGTTCATCTTTTACTTTTTTTACTGTGAAAGTATCGCCAACCCGTGCTTGTTCCAGTGTTTGATAGCTCTTAAACTTGATCTCTCCATTTTCATCGGGGATGGGGCTACCATGTGGACAAAATTCCGGTTTGCCAAGATATTCATAGAGTTTAGCTTCCAGCAGCTCAGATGTGGCATGCTCCAAAAGATGTGCCTCATCATCAATTTCATGCCATTTCATCCCCAGTTCATTGACCAGAAAAAGTTCCCAGAGACGATGTACCCTAACCATTCTAGCCCCAAATTTCTTACCTTCAGCTGTCAATGTAACCCCTTTATACGGTATATACTGTAGATAACCACGGACCTCCATTTTTTTGACCATCTCAATAACCGCTTGTTTGGAATACATAAAATCTGCTGCTATTTCCGCTATTTTTATCACTCTGTTTTTTAGCTCTGTTTTGGCATAGATATATTTGATATAATCCTCTTCATACTGTGTCATAACATTCCTCCAGATATTAAGGTGTGCCTTAAAAATTTTTTAAGGTATATGTGATATTTATATTGTAATATATCCGGCATTTTTTTTCAACATACTTTAACCCCGAAGATTGGAGATTATACAATAAAAGATTATGCAGTCTTTCTTAAAATGTTCCTCACTACTGCTTGGGAACTTGTAATTTATTTTGGTAATATCATCAAATCATCTGCCAAGACTTGACTTTAATATTATTAAAGTTTATCATAATATTATTAAAATAATTATTGATTAAAGCTTTGAGAAAGGAAAAGAGGCATGAATAATATTCCTGAATGGTTATCAAACTTAGAAAGCGAAGATATCAACTTTATCAAAAAGTTCATACTATCCTCAGGGTCATTAAAAGCAGTGGCCAGACTATATGACGTGACGTATCCAACTGTTAGATTACGATTGGATAAGCTGATTGAAAAAATAAAGCTCCATGACCAAAGTGAAAAAGAGCCATACATTTCATTAATTAAGAAAATGGCAATAGATGATAAATTGGATATGGAAACAGCTAAAGTTTTGATTACAGAATACAAGAGGAGGAATAAATAAGATGCTCAAATCAACATTATTTTTAATCATCAGCATCTGTGTCTGTATAGGGGTAGTAGTATTGCAAATTAATCTATCTAAAATGAAAAATAAATGGTTCGGCTTAATCTTGCCTGTTGGCTGTTTTTTATTGTCTATTCTGATAGTATCTGGAATATATACGACGTTCTCTATATTTACGGCAACTTCTACAGGAGCAATATCTAACAATGCTGTCGAAGAAATCCATGTTGAGGAAGAAGTAATGAGCGGAAATTTAGGTGAAACACTGGCTACAATTATCCCTGTATTCATCATTTCAAATATTCCCACAATCATTCTTTTGTGTATCTATTTTGCTTGTAGAGAAAAATATAAGCGAAAAAACCAACTTGATAAAATGAGAATAGATGACCTGGAATAGCACAATAGTTTGAAAAGAGACAAAAAAAGGGAGTATGCCAGTTAAATGACGGATACTCCCTTTTTTATATTGTTAAAGATGCAATTACATTCTTAATTATTTATCTTATTTATAGCATCATTGATAATCCTTTGCTTTAGCATT
>JAKSCF010000274.1 GCA_022360735.1 Clostridia bacterium | reverse complement strand
ACGAAGACCTATTGCAAGTTCCGGATCTACAAAGTCCATTCCCATGGTTGCGACAATATTTTCCAGAGCCCATGCAACAGCAGTAATAAATGCCATAATCAAACCTAGGTAAAAGTTCGGATATTGACCACCTGTAGGCGGAACCCAGCTAATCAGCAATGCGCCTAAAATGCATAAAAAGATTCCAACCCAAGCATTGATACTTATTTTCTCTTTTAGAATAATCCTTGATAATATTGCACCAATTGCAGGAAAGCATGCACTGATTGCAACAGGATAAATAGGTCCTGCTAAATATACGGAGGCCATAACTGTTGTCATTGCCAGAGGACCCCCGAAAAATGAAGCAGCAAGAACATATTTTCCAGGTTTTGAATGAAGAATTCTTAAATATTCTTTGCCTTTTCCAGCCTGTACATTTTTTACCAAAATTGCAGCTCCCGCTGCTGTGTCCTGCAGGCATGCCATAATTAACGGAACCAGTAAAAGGGCCCCTGCAGATGCAGTCAGTAAAGGCTCAAAGGTTAGACTGAGCGTTTGCAATGTCGGTGTTACGCCGTAAATCATTCCGGCTGCAAATGCCCACCAAAGCCCTTTCTTAGCATATCTCAAGTTTTTTTGATGCACGATTTCCTTGACGTTCATTGTTATTCTCCTTTTAATATGATTTTTACTGCAACAATTTGCTACAAATTCTCATCAAAAAAGCGAAACCTCTTAAATAAAATGCCTTAAACAAATCATTTTACTCAAGCTGCTTCGCTTTTAAACATTACTTCGTTGTAATATTTCAGATTTCTTATTTATGCGATATACTCAGGAATATATTTTTCCGCTCTGGCAATTCCGTAATCTGTCATTACATAGGTAACTTCCAGACCCCCTTTTTTGTCCATATCAGCATCCTTGATCTTCACCAGACCAACACCCTTCATAGACATCAAATGACGGTCAATGGCTTCCGTACTGCACTGTTTTTCGCCTCCGTAAATCGGATATAAATGATCATGCAGCAATCTAGGGCTCATTCCTTCCGGATTTTTAATCAATAAATTAATAATATTGTATCTTAATGGCATTTTCATTTTTCATCAATCCTTTCGATATTATATTTCATCTGATTCCCTTAGAGATAAAAGATCTGAAGGCTTACCCACAACGTTAACCGCACCCATCAACAGAATTACAAGTCCGACAAAAAAATTCCAGTTCAATTCACTCTTAAATATAATTACGCCTAAAAGCGTTGCCACAATGGTATAGCTTGGGTTAATCGCCATGGATCTTGCTGCGCCGGCGGCATTACAAGCTTTATAATAGAAGTAATAACTAAAACCTGCAAAAAACGCCGCACCAATCATCCAAACATACGACATGGAAGTAATGGAATCAGCGAAGTATTCAAAGGACTTTAACCCAAAGCCAGATACAAACGGCAATGCGACCAAAGAAAGTGTTCCCGATATAAAGAAACGCGTTCCTATTGCTACCTCAGGATCAATAAAATCCATCCCCGCTGTTGATATAACCGCTTCAGATGACCATCCTAAAGCTGTAATAAGTGCCATAAGGATTCCAAGATGGAAATGAGGATAGGCGTCTCCTGACGGTGTCATCCAGCTGATTAAGGCGGAGCCAATAATACACATAATAATTCCCATCCAACCGCGGGGACTTATTTTCTCCTTTAATACAATTCGTGACATAAGTGCTCCAGTTGCCGGTAGTATTGCAGTAATTGTGATTGCGTAAACAGGTCCGCATAAAACGACTGCTGCCATATAAGTACCTAATGCTACCGGTCCTCCGAAGATTGAAGCCAATATAACAAATTTTCCTGGCTTTGTTCGTATGACCCTTAGATATTCTTTTTGTTTTCCCGCCTGCATATTTTTAATTAATACCATAATAGCAGCAGTCAAATCCTGCGCCGCCGCCATAGACATGGGAACAAGCATTAAGCTTAGAGCTGCCGTTGTCAAGTAAGGTTCCTGCATTAACGCATAGGTTTGAAACGTCGGACCAACGCCATACATCAAGCCGGCCAAGACAGCCCAGACAATCCCATATTTTACATATCTTATATTTTTACCTTGAACAGAAATTTGTAAATTATCATTCATTTCTTTTCTCCTATAAAAACACTTCCAGATTTAACTTTCGTTCGGTAAATATACTCCAATGATTATGCTCCAGTATGAAAAACACTTTTAAACAAATTTTATATCGGTATTTTTTTCTTTAAAAATATCCTTTGCACTAGGTGTAATGATCGTACCTGGCTTGAGTATCACTGCAGTTTCATTAGCCATTTTTACCGCCATCTCCAGAGTAACCAATTTCTTTTTGGTGCTGTAATTTATAGTTAACGATTCCTTTGAGCTATCACATACTTGGCAAGCTTTAACATCTGTCGATAAATTGGAAACAGTTTCTTTTGAATAGACTTTTTCTAAAGCCATTGGGCTTATAATTCGAACACCAAATTGAACCAGCTGTTTTTCATAATTTCTGAAAATATTATAATATACCGGGTTTGCTACTTCCTTATATGCTCGATGTTCCAGTCCATTTTCGATGATATAAACCTTTTTACCCGTAAGCAAAAACTGTCGCACCGCACTGGTTTTTGCATTAATGCTCTGCCCATTGGCCGTTGAAGCCAGCTCATCCACGGTTAGCTTTCCAAGAACCAAAAATTCATATTCTAAAAGTTGATTTATATCTTTAGCATTCTCCAGATCATGTGGTTTGTACCCTGGTATAGAAACAGCTTCTCCGTCACTTTGCAGAAACATTTTTTTTGCAGAAGCATTGTTTTCTGTCTGCTCTGATTGGATCTTTTCCAATAAACGATGCATGATTTCATTGGTAAGCTTTTCAATGTCCATTCTTCTCTTCCCCCTCCTTTCCGGCATAAATAGCAAATCTGCATTTATGGCCTTTTGATCATACCATACGTTTTTTCTGATAACCCACATGCATTCGCTTCGTCGTAATCAATATGCATATATGTATCCGCTTTATCTGCGACTCTGACTTTGACGTTTCTGAAAACCATCGGACGTTCCGTATCAACCTCAATGTTGACGCGGTCACCATCGTTTAGCGACAGTTTATCAGCATCTTCCGGCTTCATATGAAGGTGTCGCTCAGCCACCATAACGCCTGAATTAAGCTCTAATGTTTTTCCGTTTGCAGTCATTGTGATTCCCGGTGTTCCTTCCACTTTCCCGCTTTCTCTAACAGGAACATTGATGCCCAATAGTTTTGCATCTGTTTTTGAAACCTCAATTTGCGAATGCTCCCGCTCAGGGCCAAGAATAACGACATTGTGAATGGTTCCTTTGGGACCTATTAATGATACACGTTCTTTACAGGCATACTGACCGGGCTGGGACAAATCCTTACCTTTTGTTAATTGATAACCTTCTCCAAAAAGCGCCTCGACTGCTTCCCTTGACAAATGAACATGCCTGCCCGAAGCTTCAATCTCAACATATCCCAGTCCCTTTAGCTTGTTAAGAATCCCTTCGTAGATAACATCGGCCATTTTTTCCAATTGACGATCCATTTATTTCTCCTTTCCATATTGATTGCTTAAATACTTCAAGGTGATGATATACATAACTGAAGACAGCCGATTGTACCCTTCCATTAAGTCGCCTCTGGCAACTTTTCCGCCTGGCAGCTTAAACGCTTCATAACAAGCAATTTCGACCTTTCTTATTTTTGCCCGTAAATCATTTAGCAGGATGGGAATTTCTCCGATATCATAAGTTATATTAAACAAATGTTCACGACCAAAATATTTTTTAGGATTATGAGACATAGCCCTTATTTCTTTCTGATTTAACCCTAAAATCAAATTGGATTTCAAGGGTTCATCCAGTACTTCGCTTCGGGACATTTCTCCTATATGGTTGCAGACCTCCTGCAAATCAGAAATCAGACCATTCACCTTGAGTTCTTTCGCCCTGATCTGCACCTTCATGATCTCACTCATCAAGATGTCTATTTCACCTCGAAATTTTATTCGATTATTGTCTTTAGGCACAAGCATGGAACCGTATATCTGGGTCATATGTTCTGGTTTTTCATCCAGATAACCCCCGCTTTCCAGTTCAAACTTGCCCAAGGACTTTGCCGCCATTTTTGTAGCAGTATTCATTACGCTGGTATGTCCTTCCTTCGTGCTGTCACTATGATTTTCATCTATGAGAATCAGCTTCAGCTTGTTGTCAGCAAGCAATGATTTTGCAGATGGCGTTAACATACAATTAGAAGGAAGCCTCAATTCATTGTTTTTAATGACATTACCACTTTTAATGATTTTCTTGACGACATCTTCGGTAATTAATCTCATAGATTCACTTCCTTAATTCAATAATATTAATAGTGGTTTTTTCTGAGGAAATGTGATTGAGGCTGCTTAGCTTTCTCAATCACATTTCAATAAGACATGAATATTGCAGGGTTTACTTTTCTGCGCTAAACTGTTTTGGCAGGATTTCATTTACCTCTGTATGGGGCCGTGGAATAACATGAACAGAGATCAGTTCGCCTACTCTTTCTGCTGCCGCTGCTCCTGCGTCTGTTGCAGCCTTCACCGCTCCAACATCACCGCGAACCATTACCGTTACCAGACCGCTTCCGATTTGCTCTTTTCCGATTAATTCGACATTTGCAGCTTTCACCATAGCGTCTGCTGCTTCAATTGCTCCTACTAGACCTTTCGTCTCAACCATTCCCAGTGCATTTGTAATAGCCATTTTAATTCCTCCTTAAACATTTAAAAAATATTTTCCGATTTTAATTTCTCAAAAATTAGATTGGTAATTCTATCCAAATTGCAATCTGCTCCTGCTGCGGAATCCGGCTTTGGCTGTCCTTTTCCTTCCGCAGTCACTGCTGTTTTAATTTCTTCCAGCTCCTTAGTACCATAGGCGACACATCTTAAATTGATGAGGTTTAATGGTGTAACATTATCAGAGGTGGCGCTTCCTCCCACAGCTCCGCATCCCAGTGTTAATGCCGGTGCGATTGCAGTCGTCCCACCTATTCCGCCAAGAGCACCCGGCGTATTGATGAGGAAACGGCTTACCGGCTTCTCAAGTGCGAATGTCTTGATCAGCTCTTCATCCTTTGAATGAATGATCATCGTATGACCTACACCCTCATTATTTAAAATTTCAATGGCAAGGTCGCAAGCTTCTCTCCAATCCTCTACAACATAAAATCCCAGAACCGGGCAAAGCTTTTCCCTTGATAAAGGAACATCATAACCAACCTTTGTCTCTCTTCCGATAAGAACTTTAGTATTTCCCGGGACATCAATATTTGCCATTTCGGCAACATATGTCGCTTTTTTCCCGACTAATTTAGGGTTCATAATCTTTTTAGGGCTCAACAATATCTTATCAAGTTGTTTCTTTTCTTCATCTGTCAGAATGTAACATCCCTGCTTTTTTAACTCTGCTAGAACTGATTCCTCTGATTCCTTTTCAACAATGATGGATTGCTCAGACGCGCAGATTGTACCATTGTCAAATGTTTTGGAATCGATGATATGTTTCACCGCTTGACTGAAGTCAGCACTCTTTTCAATAAAGGCCGGACCATTCCCCGGGCCCACGCCAAGGGCAGGGTTTCCCGATGAATAAGCCGCTTTGACCATAGCCTCACCGCCGGTAGCCAAAATCAGCTTTGTATCATTGTTTTTCAACAATTCATCTGTACCTGCCATTGTAATTTCAGTTGCGCAGCTTATGCACCCCTCAGGCATACCTGCTTCCTCAGCAGCTGCAATAATCACTTTTGCCGTCTCAATAATGCAGTTTCTTGCGCTGGGATGTGGTGACAACACGATGGCATTTCCGGCTTTGATGGAGATTAATGCTTTATAGATTGCTGTCGATGTTGGATTTGTGGATGGGATCAAACCTGCGATTACGCCCACGGGAACAGCTACTTCAAGCAGCTTATTCTCTCTGTCCTCATTCACAATACCGACGGTTTTCATGTCCTTTATGCTGTCATAGACAACCTGTGCAGCAAAATAATTCTTGATGATTTTATCTTCATGAACCCCAAATCCGGTTTCTTCCACTGCCAGCTTCGCTAAACGATCCGCATTTTCAAGTGCCACATTTTTGATTGCCTCACAAATTCCATCAATATCGGCTTGGCTCATTTGTGCCAGCTTCTTTTGTGCCGCTTTTGCTTTTCTTAACAAATCGCGGGTTTCCTGAATTGAAATAAGGTCTTTATCAACTACTTGCATCACTTCATTCCTCCCTTTCTTTATATCCCGATAAAATGTTCATGATGAGATCTGCTTTCCGCGCCCTCTTAATGGTGTCTTTATCCATGGTCTTTATATTTATTTGACGGGCCAATCTTCTCAGCTCCGGCACACTCATGGCAACAAGTGCCTCTTCATGCAGTTCCATGCTTACAAGCTTTGATTCTTCAACCGGATCCGACACAGCTGGTCCTTCCGGCGTTTCGGATGATTGCACCGCTTCTGCAACAATATTTTGATTTTGTCTCACATCTTCGCCTTCATCATCCTTTTCTTGCGCAATGTCTTTGGCTGCCGATTTTTTAAGCTCGGCGTTTTCTCGGATCAGCTTCCCGCGATACAACAGTTCCTCTGTCTGATGGTCGACTCTGGCAATAATCGTATGTCTTCTGTATCCGCCAAGCCGTTTGGCTGCCTCAACCCCTGACGCTATCCCTGAGGTTACGGCTGCCACATCGCCTTTTATTACGATGGATACAATCCCACCCGACATCTTTTCCATTCTTACAAAATGGACATCCGCGGTTTTCAAGCACATATCCAATGCCTCTACAATCGCAACGAATCCAAACGTATCAATAATACCTGCGGAAATCATTTGTTACACCGCCGTAGGATTATTGGCAACATACTTACAAGCTTCTGCAAAGGCATCACATGCTGCCTTGCAGGCTGACTGAGTACCCACCATAAGCGCTCCTCCGAAATTGGATGTATCCGTCGGAGGCAAATAGCTTTCTACAATTCGCACATCCGCTGCTTTCAATGCTGCATCAACGGCATAAATGGCTTCAATGGGGGGCGCAATACAGTAAGCCATTGGTGTTCCGGCAGGTACGTCTGTCATCCCGGATAAGTAAGTACCTGTACTGGAAATACAGTGCGCAAGGTAAATGGATTCGCCTTTATCGTCACCATTTACAAAATAAGCACCGTTTATGATATAGTCGGCACAAGCCTCTAGACCACTTTTTACTTCTGCAGGGCTGGGGCCTGCTAAAATACCTATGGCTTCACCGGCAAGATTTGTATAATCACCGACAAAGGCAGAGAAAACGCATTCAGCATAAACAACTTCAACGTCTGCTGCTTTTGTAGCTTCATCAAGAGCGATAAATGTAACATCATCGATTGACCCTGTGATTAGGGCTATACTTTTCTGGTGAGGCTTCAGCTTAAGTTCTTTCGCTAAATCCTCACTTACGTTTGGAATTATCTTTTGGCAAACAACGTCTGCACGTATAATATCTCCTAACACAAGTAATTCCTCCTTCATAGTCTATATTAATTTCAATTCAACACCTGACAATTTATGTTTGATCATTGACTGGCACAGTTCGGATATTTGAGCTCCAGCTTCCACCGGCGCTGTTCCGGACTTATGAATATTTGAAATTACCGTTCTTCTGGATTCTTCCATGCCTACGGTAGGTTTATAAGCGATATATGCTCCCAAAGAGGATTGAGAATTTAATCCCGGTCTCTCGCCGCATAGCATGATCACAACATCTGCTCCGGTTAATTCTCCAATTTCATCGCTTACGCCAACACGTCCGTTTGTCACGAAAAACGGTGTTGAATAGGTTAATCCAAGTGCTTTAAGTCCCTGTTCCAGTGCAGGCAGTACATCCTGCGCATTTTTTTCAATTGCGCTTGAGCTCAGGCCGTCTGCAAAGACAATCTGAACATCTACGCCCTTCTTTGTATTCTTCTTCACTGTTTCTACAGATTCATCCGTCAATTTTTTCCCTGTTCCGGGATTTTTTAAATACTGAGCTTTATTGCCTGAAACAGTGGTTAACGGAATTAAACCCAGTTCTTTAATGACATCATCATCAACATCGGACCATACGGCTCCTTGTGCGGCAGCATGATCGGCTAAAAAGCGCACATAAGCACTTGTCAATGGTCTAGGACCTGCTCTCCAGATACCAAGTCTTCCTGAAGTATACTCTTTCATCTTCATATAACCTTCAGGATCATGGGCATTAGGAACCCAGTATGTGTCCTGCATTGTTATCGTAGTTATATCGTCAACACCGTTTGAGTCCACATTGGAGCAATCAGCCTCACTCGACCCTTTTGAAACAGGTGCATTTCCTTTGGCTTGTTCCTCTTTAATCACATCGCTAATCAATTCGCGAATTGAATCTTTTAACATTTTCTCATTTATCATTGATAACACTCCTTACTACTATTTTAAGAAAATAGATGCATCGCCGGCTTTTGCCGTGAATTTCAGATTTTCATCAAGAATTTCCATTTTTTGAAGCCACTTTTCAAAGGCCGGATCTCTACGTAATCCGGATAACTCCAACAGCGATTGCAAATCGTGATTACCCAGCAGCTGGTAGTTAAGCATGATATCGTCGCCCATTGGTGCGGTTACATAATATGGCATACCGGCGTGAGCCAATAACAGTGCAAGATTTTCCGAATCATTCTGGCTTGCAGGCATATGGTTCGTATAGCAAACGTCAACACCCATGGGGAACAAGTGCATTTTTCCCATAAAATGTTCTTCCAGACCGCCACGAATCTGTTGTACTGAATCATAAATATATTCCGGCCCGATAAAGCCGACAACGGACATCGCACAGAAAGGATCGTAGCGCCTTCCATACCCATAGGTACGTGCTTCCAGAGTGAGCATATCAACCCCCATGTGTGCATCTGCTGAGAGTTCAGATCCTTCGCCAGTCTCAAAATACATAGGATTTTTAGCACCGGATATACATTGACGTTTACCCAATTCGTATGCCTCATCCAGCAATTCGGTGGTAACACCGAAAGATTCATTGGCCTTTTGTGTGCCGGCAATAGACTGGAACAGCATATCAACGGGAGCACCATTTTTAAGTGCTGCCATCTGAGTTGTCAAATGAGAAAGCACACAGTTTTGCGTCGGAATCTCCCACTTCATTCTGAATTCATATAATTTTTCCAGCAAATATGTGGTCGATTCTACCGTATCCTGAACAGGATTCAAGCCAAGCATCGCATCGCCGATTCCATAAACCAAAGCTTCATAAAGTTCAGCAAATACACCGTCAATATCGTCAGTGGGATGATTAGGGAGAGCTCTTGTCATTGCGATACCCGGCCTTCCCATTTCCGTGATACAGCTGGCTCGATTATTTATTTTACGTGCTGCGTAGACCAAATCCATGTTTGACATTATCTTGGTGACTGCTGCAATCATTTCCGAAGTCAGGCCTGTCGCAATTCTTTGTATAACAGGACCTGTTGATGTATACAGCATTAGGAAATCACGAAGTTCTCCTACCGTCCAGTTTTGAATTTCTTTATAGACGGACATATTGGTCTGGTCTTGAATGACTCTGGTTACGTCATCGATTTCGTAGGGTACCGCCGGATTGTTGTAAATATCCGACAATAACGTTTCTGACAAAATGATCTTTGCAGCCGCCCTTTCCTCTTTCGATGTTGCTGCAAGGCCCGCCAGTTCATCTCCGGATTTCTGCTCACTTGCTTTTGCTTGGATTTCATTCAAATCTTTGAATTGATAGGTTTTTCCAAACATCACGGTTTTCAGTTTCATATTATCACTCCTTATTCTATTTTGATTTTTTGCGATAGCCTATCGAGTTGAAAATATATATTATATTTTTCTCCCCATTCTGCCTGCAAGGAGATAAAGTCCCTTAATATTTCAGAAGGAGGAAGAAAAATACTATATCTTTATCTGAACACTAATGTTTTGACAATAACAGGCAGTACCATTCCCCCTGCTATAGGATTTCCCACGTCTATGTAATCCCCTTCGCTGACCTTAACACTGTCGATACAGATCATCGGATGGTTATGACCGAGCATACGTCTTATGGTCTGCCCTAACGCTTTCGCCATATCATTTTCCACCAGAATGATAATTGGATATTCAATTGAAATAATTTCTCCCATTCCCAGGATCAGCTGCTCCGCACAGGCCTCCACTTGTTTGAAGGAAGGGCTGCGAATGCCTTCAAACGCAACAGCCAGCTTCTGCAATTTTCCGTCGATACGAAACCACTCGATTCTTTTTTTTAACTCCTCTGAAAAATTGATCTTTTCCTGATTTGGATCAAAGGGTATTTTTACAACCGGAATATTCTTCATGGGTAAAACAGATGCGTCATAGGAAATCGTGCTGCCGCTAATGTCTGCTGTGTGAGAGCCTGCCCCTACTACCGTCGCTCTTATGGTTTCTTCCGGTTCTACGACGTTAAGCTTTGTAAAGAATTTAGATTTTTGAAGCTCACGTGCCAAAATGATGCCCATATCCTGATATCTAAAAACATCTTCTTCATTATCTTGATGGTAAACTACATCTGCGACCCCTCCGGAAAAAGTAACATGCCGGATTGATTTATGAATGGGCATATCCTCCATAGTCAGCATCATATTGTAATACTGGTCTTTTTCACTAATTCCAACCGCAGCTTCCAGCTGCCGAACCATAATCGCTGCCAGCTTTTCCAATTCTTTTTCTTCAGCTTTATTTCCCACCGCAATATGCAGCTTTTCGCTTTCAATGATCTTATTGATCTTTTCATTGATATAGATAATCCTTCTGTTTTCATCAAATTTAACCAGTCTGCCGCCAATATCCATACAACCCGCACTGGCTGGATTACCATGTTCAAACACAGCCAGATTAGAAGTCCCTCCGCCGATATCAATATTTGCTACAGGCATGTTGAGATCCTTTGATATTTTATCCGTACCTGCGCCTTTGCCTGATAAAATGCTCTCTAAGTCAGGACCTGCGGTTGCAACAACAAAGTCACCCGCGTAGCCGCTCAATTTATGTAACACTTCATTTGCATTGGCCCTTCTTGCCGTTTCACCCGTGATGATAACAGCCCCGATGGACAGGTCTTTTTTGTCAATATCAGCTGCTTGAAACTCATTATCTATGATCTTCATAACGCTTTCCAGATCAATCCGATCATCCGGAGTCAATGGCGTGAAGTAGACCTTACTTTTATACACGATGGTCTTATCGATAATTACGATTCGTGCGATGTTAAAACTGGATGATAGATTCTCTAGAAGAATTTTTGAAAATATCAGCTGTGTCGTTGATGTTCCTATATCGATTCCAACGCTCAATATTTCTTGCCTTTTAAAATTTCCCATAAGCCTTTACCTCACAATTCTGATGCTTAAAAAATCAAATAAAAAAGAAGCCTAAGAAATAAATATCAATGATATGATATTTAAAACCTAAGCTTCGTCGCCTAATGACATTGCAGCGTCGCAATGTCTCGTTTTAATGAAATTCATATTATATATTCCATCATTGCACTGTTATAGTTTAAATGCGAAAGATGTGGTTGTTCCTTCTGTTCCTGATTCAATAATCAATTTTCCTGCCAGCTTTTCTCTCACGTATGTTTTTACGATCATCATACCCAAACTGTCTTTCCCTGTCAGGTCCTGGTCGTAACCTACTCCATTATCCTTTACTTCAATCACTTTGATATCCCCATTGCTTACCGTATTGATTTCAATTTTACCATGGTCTCGTCCCAGGAATGCATGTTCAATGGAATTTTGGAGCAACTCGTTTACGACTAATGCCAATACAGACGATTTATCGCTGTCAAGATGAAAATCGTCACCGGTAACTGTTATATCCACAGGAATTTCACAAGATACGATCATATTTCTTTTAATGAGGTTCAAGACTTCTAAGATTGATGCCTGATCCCCATTTTTCTTGGATAAAAGATCATGGGTTACCGCTATACTCAGGATTCGGTTTATGCTTTCCGACAAAATCATTTTTGTCTCCTGGTCCTTACAACCCCGCCTCTGAAGTCTGAGCAAGGACGCTACGGTTTGAAGATTATTTTTAATTCGATGATGAATCTCTTGATAAGTAACCAGATACTTGTTGACCTCTTTTTCATATTCTCTGATTTCTGAAATATCATCAATAAATACCACTACCTCTTTTGGCTCATGTTTTGTAACAACAACTCGTATCCTGTAATATTTATTGCCGATTGAAACCTTTTCATCTTTTCCTATTTTGTCCAAAGCTTTATGCGAATCATCGCTTTCTCCGATACAGACTAAATCTTCAAAATGAATCGAAGAAAAGTTCAAGCTGTCGTAGTGTAGTGATTCTATTGACTTATATCCACATTCTTTATAAATCGCTTCCGCAAATTTGTTAAAATAAACCAATTGTCCGGTTTCATCAAATATAAGTACTCCCTCTCTGATCTGCATGTTCTCATCCTCACAGCTAAAGCCAATAATTGAAAGCATCGTTTCCGTAAGATCCACATTATGGGAAGAGGTTATGTCCGCTTTGATCGGTTCACTAGAAATCGTGTTGAGTGCTTTCTCCAGAATCAACGTAGCCACCACAAAATTCCCATGAAAAATAGGAAGAACCGTCTGTTTTGTCAAGACTTTGTTTCCCGTTTTTTCATAACTGATTCCGATGACATCATGGGTTTCTTCACCCAAATCAAAAGTACGAAATACAGCAGGCTCATTTTCCCTATAGATCAAATCCCCTAAAAAACTTGATTGATAAATAGACTTTTTACTGTAAGATTCCGCAATGACTACTGCTTTGTCTTCATTGTGAACCTTAATATCAATAAAAACTTCATAGTCGGCTGCAGAATTAAAATATTGAATGGTCTTAGCTACGTTAAGAATTGTTTCAATTTCATCATTTCCAAGCAAAGTATATTCCCGACACTTCTTAATTATAAATTCACAGTCCTTTTTAGTAATCATTTGTTTCATGCTTTTCTCTCGCCTGTTATAAGCATTGTTTCACAGATAACACGTATGGAGCAGCCCTTTTGCATGCTGAGCATCCGAAGCTTTTTATATGCTTCGTCTTCACTAACACCCTCTGTCGCCATTAAAATGCCTTTGACTTTCTCAATAACCTTGCGGTCTTCCAGTTTTTGCTCTAGTTGATTTCTTTTCTTTTCTAATTCTTCCGCCTCTACTGCCTTCGCATACGCTACTTCCAATGCAGGTATGAGATTTTTTTCATCTAGAGGCTTTACAAGGTAACCAAATACACCTATTTTTTTTGCCTTTTCAACAAACTCCCGATCTGAATAAGCTGTCAGGAAAACGATAGATTTGCAGAGCTTATCTCTGCTGATGACTTTCGCTGCACCAATACCATTTAAGTTTGGCATGTTAAGATCCATAAGAACCATGTCAGGATGATTCTTCTTACATAGATTGATGGCATCAAATCCATCTTTTCCTTCTCCGACAACATCATAGCCCGCATCCTCTAAGATGCATTTCAAATCCAGACGGGTTATCGACTCATCTTCTACAATTACAATTCTCATCATTACCTCCTTTTCACTGATCCATTGGTTCACTGAAGAAATTCGATTAGTTTCTTCACGCCTTGATTTTTCAGTGATGAAATTTTGAAAATTATATCTGTACCCGATAATTTCAACGACTCTTCTGCATCATGGCAATCCTGTTCATGTTGAATCAAATCAATTTTGGTAAGGATTCCTATCGTTGGTTTGTTGAACATCCTTGCAAACCCTGGTGGAAATGCATTGTTGCAGCTCTTACAATCCATTACCAGAGCAATGACGTCTGCCTCCATTGAGGTAACCAGCAGCGCTGAGTAAAATCCTCGATTTTCCAAATATTCACCCGGCGTATCAATAATATGCTCATAAAATTCAATCGCCTGGGTTTTTTCATAGTTCAAATCTTTAGAGACAAGTCTTTGATACAGCGTTGTCTTGCCGCTACCAATCTTTCCGATAAACATTACTTTTCTCATCATCTGCCCCTCATGTTCTCGTCACCTCGGGGATTGACATCCCTTGCAGCTTCAACAACGATTGAAGAACATTATTGACAGACGATTCCACCGCAGAAACGTCACCTGAAATGACAAGTGACCCATTAAAGCGATCTATATATCCTATCGAAACATCAGCAGACTTCACTGCAACATCAGCTGCTATAATTGCTCCTTCGCTGGGAGTAATTGTCAAAATTCCAATGGATTTGTGATTATCTTCCAAACCCAGCTTTTTATAAACACTTTTATCAGGATTTACGATAACATGTGCTAAAGTTACTTGTTTACCGGGAACATATTCTTGTATAACCCTCTGTACAACTTCACTCATTCTTGAATTCTCCTCTATTAGTCATGATTTCTTAACTAATACATTTATCTGTGAAAAACACAAGAATTTACTTAATCATAAATTCTCAATCTATCTTTGTCAACATAATTAATCCTGTAAATTTTTGCAACGATATCAACAGAATTTGTCTTTAAAGTCGGATCATTCATAACCAGCTCCGCAAGTTCCTCACAATGTATGGTTTTAACTAACAACGCCTTTAATGTGACAGGGAAATTTAATACCTTATTAATTCCCATGAGATAATTCACAAGTTTCGTGGTTACTTATTGGGAGCCGGTAATATCATTTCCACGTTTTCATGTGGTCTCGGAATAACATGGACGGAAATCAATTCTCCGACTCTCTCCGCAGCAGCCGCACCCGCATCAGTTGCAGCCTTTACCGCTCCAACATCACCGCGCACCATTACAGTCACTAGACCGCTTCCAATCCGCTCTTTTCCAACCAGTGTGACATTTGCAGCTTTAACCATGGCGTCAGCTGCTTCGATTGCTCCCACCAGACCCTTTGTTTCAACCATTCCTAATGCATTCGTAATAGCCATTTTCATTTCCTCCTATTTGTTATTTATTATAGAATTGGTGATTATTAGTTCTTCTCTTCGCACAAATCTTGCCAATTGGCAGGATAGGTTGCAAAGAATATTTTACAATGATCCGGCGAGCTGAATGTAACTGCCGAATTCATTGGAATGAATATTACATCGCCTGCTTTGCCACTGTATTTTTTTCCGTTTATTGTGATTTCTAAAGTACCTTCAATTATATAGTCTAATTCATCATAGCCTAGGAACCAATCAAAGGACGATTCCTCAATATCTAAAAAACCGGTAGCCATGTTTGGAGATTCTTTAATATTTAAAATTTCCTTGTAGGCAACCTTATCGCCTTCCTTGCCGGTAGGAAATGCTTCCAATTGAACGCTATTTCCTCGAACAAGCCTGAGTCCGCTTGGATCACATTCCTTTTTTAGCACTGGCTCCGATGAGTTTGAATCATCTATATTTGTAAGGACTTCCTTAACTATTTTTGAAATCATTTCCTTCGTAATGCCCAAATCGTTTAACAGTTCAATGCTATTTGACATATTCTTATTCCTTTCTTCATCAATCAAAACACCTTCAATTATAAAAGAGACATTTTAAAGTTTTCATGAGGGGACGGAATCACGGTATAGTAAACCACATTTCCGGTTTCTTTCATCATTGCGACGCCGGCTTCAACCGATGCGTTGACAGAGCCAACATCTCCGGTCATAATGACATAAGATTTTCCTCCGATTCCCGATCCTAATCTTAATTCTAATAGCTTAACATCGGATGCTTTCACACAGGTGTCTGCCGCTACAATCAATGAAGCCATTTCCAGGCTTTCTATAACGCCGATTGCTTGAATTTTGTCAATCTGTGTTGTTCCCGTTACGGCAGGAAAAATCTGGTCATCAACATTGGGAATAATCAGATCGTCAATGATAAATTCGCCGCCCAATTCTATTGCAGCTTTAACAGAATTTTCTACCGATGCAACATCACCATGTATGAGTGTAATGTATTTACCGGGACAGGTTGCAGTAGAAAAGGAAAGTTCAACATTTGCCGTTTTCAGCATTTGATCCGCAACCTCTATCCCTTTTGCAATGCTGTTCAGTTCTATAAAACCTATCGCTTTTAACATATTTACCTCCGTTACCTCGCTTCGATAGTAATCGAAGCATCTGAAATATCTGTAATTACCCCGGCGATACTTGCATGAATATTGGCACCTAGCTTCTCACCATCTATCTTGGCAATCAGCTGCCCTTTTTCTACATTCATACCTTTTTCCACAACACTGACCACAGGAGCTCCTTGATGCTGATTCAGGAGTATGACTGCTTTTTTTAAGTTCTCTTCATACCTCGTAAAAGGAGCATCTACATCATATTTTTTCAACCCAAGTCGTGCCACCAGCCTTTTTACAGGTATTTTACGATATTCCATCATGCAGGAAGCAGTGAATGCCTTTCCGGTATGCTCATTCTTCACGCCCTTTCCTCTGAGTTCTTGCTTTATCATGATATTGATATGCCTCGGAGACAATCCGTTGGGACAGGCATATAATTCGCATGCGCCGCACTCCGAACAGCCCAGGGCCGTTTTCATTCCCAAAAAATCAGACAAACCGTAATTCACAATTCTCATTACTTTGTGAGGTTTAACATCATGGCCAAGCAAATCCCTTGGACATAAGTCCGTACACTTTTGACACTGAATACAGGCTGTTCTTGATTGTTTCAGCACCTGCTCTATACTTTTTGCCTTTTCACGGAACAGCAGATGTTCTCGATCCAATAATATAATTGCCTTTGTTGTTTTTGTAACAGGTATATCAAAATCAGAGATCAATTTGCCCATCATCGGTCCATTTAATATTCCGAATTTATTGTCCAAATTTTTTACCCCGCATTGCTCTAGTGCTTCTCTATAACTCACTCCCAAAGAAAACTCATAGGTAGCCGGTCTCTCTACTTCGCCGGTTACAGTTACGAAAGTGGAAGTAACCGCTTTTCCCTGCAATGCGCGGAATACATTAATCACCGTTTCCACATTGCACACGATACAGTCCACGTTAAGAGGAATTCCCCCGCGGGGCACCACTCTTTTTATTACCTCCTGCACCAAGATCTGCTCATCACCCGCAGGATAAAAATCCGGAAGAAGATAAACTTCAACAGAGGGGTATTTCGGCAATAGTTCATTTAACCGATTGATCACTTCTTTGTGTTTTGCCTTGATTGCAATAAAAGCTTTGGAAGACTGTGTCTCTTCAATGATTTTTTTCAGTCCTTCAAAGAAGTCTTTTGTAAAATGCAACAATAACTGTTGATCCACTCTGATTAAAGGCTCGCATTCTGCCGCATTGATGATTATATATTCAGCTTTTGAGGATAATTTAACATGGGTAGGAAATCCCGCACCACCGGCCCCTACCACACCGGCGTCTCTAATCATATCAATAAAATTATTACTCATATACAGCTCCTACGTTAGATTCAGAATCAATAATACCTACAACAATGGTGTCGATAGGAGCATTCTCTAGGCCGTCAAATCTCCTTGCCGAGCTTCCCTGTGTCACCAGCACTTTTTCACCGATACCTGCTCCTATTAAATCAATTGCAACAATAATACGCCCTTCCCCATCCTTTTCCTGTTCTTTATCCAGTAGCCGCATTTTCATAAGCTTCATACCTGTTAGCCCTTCGTCTTTTCTTGTGCACCAAATATTGTCAACCACTTTTCCTATCATCATTTGTTTCTTCTCCTTTCGCCCAACTCTTGAGAAATGTGATCCAAAGCCTCATTAACTGAAGCGGTGTCCCCAAATAAAGCAATCATCGTGAAATGCTGGGGACAAATCCCCTTTATTTCTATCGCTTTCACATCTGCTGATTTTTCAGCAATATCAGCTGCCTTTATCATTTGGCTCAGCTTACCTTGGATCAGACCGATGGCGTCAAAGGCTTGACCGTCGAGGGAGTCTTTTGAAAAAGATCTGCTTTGCAGCATTTTTATAACTCCGTCAGATGGAGATTTTATGAATTCAATATCCATTACTATCCTCAACCCCTTTCCTATTGACTTGAGATGTCTCCGGCTTTCCGTCTGTTTCATCGTTGCTGCCCGTTGGGATACAATGCATCGCAATTCCGACAGGCGTTACAAAAATGGGATTCTTAGGTTTGACAGTTTTCACCTTCAATTCATCTTCAATCACTTTCTCAATGCCCTGAATACAGCTGGTACCTCCTACCAAATATATTTCTTCAACGCTTTCTTTTGGAAGGTACTTTTCTATAATTTTCGCAATTTTTTGAGCTACCGGTTTTAATAGATTTGCAATTTCTTTTTGTTTTTGAGGATCTTTTTTTACCTTCTCGGCTTCTTCAAAAGATATCTTATAGGTCCCTGCAACCACCAGAGTACATTGCGTCCCACCGGTTGGCTCATCCGCTACACGAATGATTTTTCCATCCTGCATAATCGTCAGCCCTGTGGTGCCTCCGCCAATATCGACAACAACCCCATTTTTTACTCCCAAAACTGCGTTTGCAGCCGTCGGCTCATCCACCACATTAGTAACTTCAAATCCGGCATCCTGGGCTACATTTTTAATAAACCTTGTATCGTTGGGCGTCGTTCCCGGGGGAATGGCTACAGCAGCCCTAACCAAATCGCACTCCAACTTGTTTTCAATTTCCCTTTTTAATTGCTTTACGATATCCAAGGCACCCAAATAGTCTACAACTATACCATCTTTAACTACTTGGGCGAATTTATATGCGCCGGCTATGGGCATTTTGTGTTCATCCAATACGGTGATTACAATATAAGCCGTCCCAAGATCTACTCCGACGAGCAACTTATTCTTGTTTTGAGGAATAATCGGATTTTCAATAACGTGTTCAAAATCCGCTATTAGTTTATCTACGCTCTTAAATATATCCATTCTTCTCCCCCAAATATAATTTCTAAAAAAGATAAAAATGTATTCATATTATTTTTTTTACGGTTATGCCATACATCTTAAGAATATAGTTGGTGCATCTTTACTTCTAAATACAACTTTGTCGTTTTCATTCATACATTAGTGCACTTTCCTAAATAACAAAAAAAGCTCTCATGTAGCTGCCTATTATTATAGACAGTACATAAAAGCTTCATCGCTCAATCAAATACGCCTTTGCATTTGAATATTTACTTGTTTTTTCGATTATATCAGAATTACTTATTATATGTCAATATTTAATTGATTATTCTGAAATTAAATAAACAAGATTTTCTTTTTCTATTCTATTACATTGACGACATCTCCATCTTTAACAAATGCTCTTCCACGATCAACAATAACTTCTCCTGATGATAGTCCGCTAATGACTTCTATGTTTTCACCCTGGGTGATCCCGACAACCACTTTTCGTTCCGATACAATTTTATCACGAATAACAAATACAAAGTTATCTTGGCCTACTCGTTTTACAGCCTTTTTAGGTATTATGGGTACTTGACGCTCATCCATAATAAATTCTATCTCAGCATATTCTCCGGAACGCAGCGCAAAGTCTGTATCTCCTATAGCGATTTCCACTTCGTATAAACCTGTACTTTTCTCTGCTATTTCATTGAGGACTGTAATTCTTCCTTCAATAGGGTAACTATAATCTCCATCAGGATATATATATGTCTTATCATTAATTTTTAATTGTTCCACCTGATCTGCAGTTACCATTGTTTGAGCTATCATAGCATTATCATCAATAATTTCTACAGCAATTTCATTTTCAACGGATTCATTTTTTTCAACATATACGGCTGCAACTTTACCGGATATGGGGCTTGTTATACTTCGATCTGCTATGTCTTCACTTAATATTTTTACTTGATTATTATAATTGGCAACCGAATCATCATATTTCTTTTTTGCCCTTTCCAGTTCAGAGGATAAATTATCATACTCTGTCTTAGAAATCCCTCCCTCATTAAAGAGAATTTCCTTTTGTCTAAATGTTCTTTCAAGGTCATTGTATTGAATTTTTAAATTATCACGCTGTGTTCTGAGCTGGCTTTCTTGTGCATTAAAGCTGCTCCTTAGAGCATCACTATCCAGTTTTAAAAGCACTGCTCCTTTACTAACGGTATCTCCAGGTCTAACATAAACTTCTTTTACATCACCCCTGCCGCCGGTCATGACACTTATAGAGGTTGCGGCTTGTATTTCTCCAAG
The DNA here is from genome assembly GCA_022360735.1 of Clostridia bacterium. The sequence goes on along the minus strand of JAKSCF010000274.1, from coordinate 3,767 downwards.
GGTTAAAATCTTCTCCAATACGGGTGATATCTTCACTTCCCTTGAAGATACAGGTATTCCCTCATTTATGTCTTCAGCTAATCTATTATTCTCTTGGGTACCGCACCCGACTATAATCATAGCATTTATTAAAATAAAAACCAATAGCTTTCTCATCTTTTTCACTCCCTTTATTATCTAAATTGACATTTTATTTTTAACTCTTTTTAACTTATAACCCTCAATAATAGAGTAGGTAACAGGAATAAATATTAATGTTAATATTGTGGTTACCAAAAGTCCAAAGATTAATGCAAAGCTAAACTGAGCATAGTATCGTTCCTTAAATGCAAGTGGTAATACACCACTAACAGTTGTCATGGTTGTAGCCAATACGGGATTAAACCTTACAGCACCTGCTTCCTTAATCGCAGAGATTAGGTCTTTCCCTTCCTTCCTTAAATAATTCATATAGTCGATTAAAATGATCGCGTTGTTTACTGCAATACCTACTAAAGCTACTAATCCCATAAAGGAATAAAATCCAAAATCATTATTGGTTAAGGCCAACCCCCATATAACACCTATAAGTGCCATTGGTACTGTAGATAAGATAACAAAAGGTTGCACGATTGAACTAAACTGTATGGTTAAGATTATAAATACTAGAAATACTGCTAATATCATACTCTGTATTAAATTTGCAAAATTCTCTTGTATCCCTTCCACATCACCGCCGTAAGCAACTTGAATATCTTCCGGTAAAACATAGGCAGCAGATTTTGCATCGAAGGTATTCATCACATCATTGATATTAAACCCTTTTCTTAAATCGGCTTCAATTTCAATGACACGTTTTCTGTCTTCATGTTTAATGCTTGATACACCTCTTAATTCTTCTAATACTGCTACACTTCTAAGAGGAATTAGTTCTCCGGAAGGTGTATTGATATAAAGCCTTTCAATCTGACTGATGTCTTTAAGACTCATTTCATCTATTTTTATTATCACATCGATTTCTTCACGACCGTCCTTTATGGTTGCGGCTGTTATGCCATCTACCTTGCCACGTAGTTGTAAAGCTATATGAGTCGCTGTCAGGCCTAAAGTTTGGGCTTTTTTTTCTTTAATATTAATATATAATTGAGGTACACCATCCTTTGCAGATATGTCGATGTTATATACGCCGTCTATATCCTCTAAGATTTCCCCATATTTCTCCGCCACTTCCTTTGAAGCCTCTAAATCCTCACCAAATAGTTTTATATTGATTGGTTTCCCTGTTGGCCCGCCGCTAGCCACACCACTTACTATAATCTGTGCTCCAGGTATTTTTTTCATGGCGCTTTCGGTTTCATTGACCATATCAAAGCCATCCTTATTTAATTTTTCCTTATCTACAAATGAAGCATTAATGACTGCTTTATCAATTTCATTCCCACCAATTGTTGTATTGAAAATACTAATATCTGGAGATTTTACAAGAAGGCTCTGTACTTTTTCTGCAATTTCAGCCGTTTCTTCCAAAGTGGTTCCACCTGGCGTATCTATGGTTATTGTCATGCTTTCAGGCTCGTTGTCAGGAAAAAATGATACCTTAACTGCCCCAATCACAAATAATCCTAAACTGCTGGTAAAAACTAGGATTCCAATGAATATAATAAGAGCTTTCTTTTTTCCGTTCTCAATAATTCCTGCTATAATATTTTTATATACCTTAACCATTTTACTTTCTTCTTGGTTCTTCCCTTTAGGCCTCAACTTTTTGTAGGCCATTATTGAGCTGAAAAATAAAGCCGCAATAACAGCTAATAAAGGAGAGTCGCCACTTCCGGAAAAGGCATAGTAACTGAGAGCACCTATTAATAAAATGATAAAAATGCTTTTATTCTTTTCGTTAATAGTTTCCCATATTTGTTTTTTTCTCTTTTTATGCTTTAGAAATTTTGAGTAAATCGTTGGCGTGATAGCAATTGAAACCAGCAATGAAGCCGAAATAGCAATCATAATGGTTCTTGGAATTGTTTTTACAAAGTCACCCAGTATACCCGGCAAAATAGCTAGTGGAAAGAAGGCTGCCAAGGTTGTTAATGTAGACGCTAAAATAGGAAATCCTATCTGATTTGTCCCAGCTAAAGATGCCTCCTTTGCCTCTAGACCCTTTTTACTTAGCCGATCTATATTCTCCATGACGATAATAGAATTATCCACCAATAGACCAAGGGCTACTATAAGCCCTAAAACTGTAAATGTATTTAAGGTTATACCAAAACTGCTAAGCAAGCCCAAAGTAGCCAGCAAAGAAAGTGGTATTGTAACAGAAACAATTAACGATTCTTTAAAGCCTATAAATATGAATAATACAATGATTACAGCAATCAATCCGGATACAGCACTTTCCCTGATATTATTCAAATCATTCTGTACTTCTTCTGCCGTATCATTGGAAATATATATATCTATATCATCTGGGTATAATCTCCCTCTCTGACTTTCCAAAAATGCTTTAACCCTTTTACTGGTTCCTACAACATCACTTTCATTCTCTCTAACTACTTCTGCTAAAATCGATGGAAATATATCTTCATTTTCATCTTGGTTAAGATATGTCCTATTATATTCAGTGATGGGTTCGCTGGTATCAAGCACAGCTGCCACATCTCGAACAAAAATGGTTTCTCCTTTTGTTGTTAGAATCACAATATTTTCAATAGACTCTACCGTAGCAATTTTTTCATTCACTCTAAGATTAAATCTCATACCACTTAAATCTATCTCTCCAACGGGAATACCAATGTTTAATGAACTGACAGCATTTTGAATATCCGTTGAAGTTATACCATATTGAAACATCTTTGTTTCATTGATAATCACATGTATTTCCCTATCTAAATCACCATATAAGTTGACTTCCTCCACGCCCTCAATACGCTCCAATGCTTCCTTAATGTCTTCTGATAACTGGGTAAGGTCAAAAATGCTATAATCTCCTGCAATGCTTAAATTCATAAGAGGAATTTCAGAGGTTTTAAATATGCTGGTAACGGGTTCTTGTATGCCATCGGAAAAGGATAATTCAGTAATCTTATTATCGACCTCGATTTTCTTTTTATCCATATCAGTACCCTCTACAAAGGTTAATATTATAGAGGAATATCCAAAGTTGGATTGGGATACCATATCATCCAAGTCTTCCAAATCAGAGAGCTTTGACTCTAACTTGTCAGTTACTAAATCCTCTACGTCTTCAGGGCTGGCTCCCGGATAAATAGTTTGAACGGTTATTCTGGGAAATATTATCTCGGGAAGAGACTCCTTTGGTAAATTGGAAATGCTAATAAAACCACTGCTCACAATAAGAATAATAAGCAACAAAGCCATTTGAGATTTATTGATGAAAAGCTTAGCAATTTTTCCCATTATATTTCTTTTCATATTTAATTCAGATATATCCATACTTTTCTTTAATTTCATATTTTACACTCCTTACTAAATTACATATCCTATAGAATTTATTAGTATATTAAGAAGTTAAAGAACTCCAGACATGATGATGATTAAAGATTTTTTCAAATAAAATTAAAATAATATCAGTTATTTACCCATTATTGCTTCAATTCAAACCATTGGACATGGAATTATGACAATAAAAATAATTCCAATTGTTTATACAAATGGAATTATTTTATTTGGTTACTTATTTCTATTCAATTATACGAAGAACATTATTTGTTTAATTACACTGCTTATATTTTTAGTTTGTCAATTTGTCAGGCCTGACCCCTTTT
>JAKSCF010000170.1 GCA_022360735.1 Clostridia bacterium | reverse complement strand
TCAAGGGACTTCGGTGTTACAGCTAGTACAAGCTTTTGAAGAAGCAAACAATATTAAGGTACCTTATGAAATCGTAGACCGTAGAGCAGGAGATATAGCAGAATGCTATGCTGATGCTTCTAAGGCTGAAAAGGAATTGGGATGGATAGCTAAAAGAGGGATAGTTGATATGTGTCGGGATGCTTGGAGGTCTGAGAGAAATAGCGTTGCTATAGGTGGATAGCAGATAGTTGGATAGAGGATAGGCGGACGAAGAATTGAATGTTTTTCCTATCTACTACCTAACTATCCACTATCTAACTAAACAGGAGGTAGATGACTTGGAAGTGCGGAAAATAATGATTGCTACTTTATATTGGATTGCGGTTCTCCTTTGGCTTATTTTCATCTATATTTTATCTGATCAGCCGGCGGCACAGTCTAGTGAACTTAGTAAGAAGATTACAGAAGTTATTGTTAAGACAGTTGAAAGATTAGTTCCTCAGAATTATGGAGAGGATTCAAATATTAATTTAGTGGAACAATTTCATCATCTTGTAAGAAAAAATGCACATTTTTTTATTTATCTTGTGCTTGGGATATTGACGATAGGTGCCATAAGGTGGAGTGGTGTTTTAGGCCTTAAAGCTTTTGTTTTAACTTTAAGTATTTGTGTTCTTTATGCTATAAGCGATGAAATTCACCAGCTATATGTACCTGGACGAAGTGCGGAGGTAATGGATGTTTTCATTGATAGTGCCGGTGCAATTGTTGGGATAGGGATGTATAGAGGAATAGCTTCTTTATTAGATAAAAGATTATGTAGAGGATAGGATTAATTGCTAACTAACGATCTATCTATTGATTAAATAATGGAAATTGTTTATAATGAAGTAGTTGTATTTTGTATTATATAGGGAGGTTATCATGGAATATGAAGAAATAGATTTGCGGCAATTATTGGATGTAATAAGGAAAAGATTCCTTCTGATTGTTTTAATTGTTTTAATATCGGTTATAACAGCTTCTATATTAAGTTTTTTTGTATTGGACAAAGAGTATGAAGCTTCTACTTCATTGATAATAGGGAACTCAAAGGATTATCGCAGTGAAAACTCCCTTGAGTATAGTGAAGTCTTAATGTATCAGAAGCTTATTAAGACCTTTGGAGAGATCGCAAAGAGTAGAATGGTCTCAGAAGAAGTCATCGATACTTTGAAATTAAATTATTCTGTGGCAAACCTTCAAAACAGAATATCTATAGAACCTGTCGGGGATACCCAAATGATAAATATTAAGGTGAGGGACAATGATCCTAAGCTTGCTGCTTCTATAGCAAACCAGCTTGCGCGTATGTTTAAAAATAAAGTTGGAGCGATTATGAAGGTGGATAATATTGAAGTGATTGATACTGCAAGAGTCCCAGTAGCACCTGTTAAGCCAAAACCACTTTTAAATATTGCCATTACATTCATACTATCTCTGATGATTGGGATTGGGTTATGTTTCTTGTTGGAATTTTTAGATCAAACAGTTAAAACGCCTAGTGATGTAGAAAAATATTTAGAGTTGCCGGTAATCGGCGCCATACCTGATACCACACATGTAAATTAGGGGAGTAGAGTATGAATCGAGATGAATTAATTTTAAACAAAGGTTCTAAATCTGTAGTTGCAGAGGCCTATAGGGTTCTAAGAACCAATATAATGTATGCAAGTATTGACAAAAAGATAAAGACCATTGCGGTTACAAGTTCGGGCCCGGCAGAAGGAAAAAGCAGTACGGTAGCTAATTTTGCTATTGCTTTAGCCCATGCGGGAAGCCGTGTATTGATCATTGATTCAGACCTTAGAAAACCAAGAATTCATAAAATATTTGGAATTTCAAATCGTGTTGGCCTTACTAATATAGTTGTGGAAGATTTGGACTGGAAGGAAAACTTACATGCGTTAGAAGAACTTCCTGAGCTAAGTATTATTCCCAGCGGTCCTATTCCGCCTAACCCATCCGAGCTATGCGGATCTGCTAAGATGAAAAATTTTATTAACAGTATTAAGGAAGAATTTGATTATGTCATAATAGATACACCGCCTTCAGGTGTCGTAACGGATGGTACGCTGGTTGCTTCTTATGTGGATGGTACGATATTAGTAGTCGCTTCTGGGAATGTAGAGATTGAAGCTGTAAAGAGAACAAAGAATTTATTAAATAATGTCAATGCAAATATTCTAGGAGTAGTTTTAAACAAAATTCCAGTTAACGATAGTGGATATTATAAATATTATTATTATAGTTATTATCATGATGATGAAAAAGGTAAGAAGAAGAGAAAGAAAAGGACAAAAGCAATATGATCGATATTCATTGCCATGTACTGTTTGATGCGGATGATGGCGCTCAAGATATTGAAACTTCAATAGAAATGTGCAAAATTGCTCATGATGACGGCGTAAAGGCGATTATTGCTACGCCGCATTTTATTATGGGTGAAAATAATGAGGAAAATGTACTTGAAAAAGTGAATCAATTAAACGAAATCCTAAAGGAAAAAGAAATAGATATCAAGATTTTTCCTGGGAATGAGATATTTATGGACTATCATATTGAAGACAATTTGTCACTAGGAGAATGTTATAGTTTGAATAACTCTAGGTATGCTTTAGTGGAGTTTCCTATGATGGAAGTTCCAAAGTATTCTTCAGATGTTTTATACGAACTTCAAATAAAAGGTTATGTACCGGTTATAGCACATCCTGAGCGCAACAGAACGCTTCAGGAGAAGTTTGAGCTCCTGTATGAATTTGTAGCTACCGGTTGTTTGGTTCAGATGAACAGCTCCAGTATTACCGGCATACATGGAGATATTGTAAAGAAAACGGCGTTAACTTTTCTCAGGCATAATCTGGTGCATTTTGTTGCATCGGATGCACATTCGGCTGGCAGGAGAAGTCCTTTGCTGTCACCTTCTAGAAGTATTGTTGAAGAGATGCTTGGTACAGAGTTGGCAAATGATCTTTATTATATTAATCCCAATAAAGTCATTAGGAATGAGCATATAACTATCAAAGAGCCTATGCCCATGAAGAAAAAACGAATGTTTCAGAGATTGTTTAGTTACGTCAAATAGAATTTTAACATAAATTGAATAGTATTTTCGATTTTTTTGTCAAAAAAAGTCTTTTTTTTCTAGTGACTTTATTATATAATTTTGTTTAAAGGGGGCTTGCATATGAAAGAGTACACTTTAAATTTTAGATCTGCTATAAAAAAGATTAGATTTGGAAACAATAATGAGGTTAGTAACAAGCTTACACCTAAGGAAAGGCAAGCGTTAACCATTACTTATATCGTGACGATGATGCCCATTCTGATTATTTTAGTTACTCTTGTACTTAATTAAAGTTAAAGGCACAATTAATTAATTTGAAAAATACATAAAGGTGTAGGCTGTCAAAGCCATATACCAATTATGATGATAAGATAGATTTTAAACAATATCAAATTAAAAAGCAAAAGGCATTTGTTCCTTTTGCTTTTTTCGTTTGCCCAAATATTAAATAGATAATACGCTCCACTCAGGGTCTTGGAGACATTGTGTCAAAGGCTCGCCCATGAGTTGGACATCAATATCCAGAGCTTTTATTTCATCCACTAACCCATATCTTTCTGCACATCTTTGGCAGGCATAGACTTGAACATTTTCAGCTTGGATTTCTTTTATAAGTGCTTGGACTTCAGGGTCTTTGCATAACAATTGGTTGGAAGGTCCCCAAGTGACTAATTTGCATTCTTTCCACCAGTTGTTTTGATTTGATTTGAGTGTATACATTAAAATCATATTTAAAGCGGTTTCTTTATTATCAGATGTCCATAGAATGAATAACTTATCTTTTTTCATATCATTTCCTTTCACTTTGTATTAATTATTATTGCAGCTTTCTAAATACGCCTTTTACTAGACCTAGAATCTGAATGTCTTTTACAATGATGGGTTCCATTTCTGAATTTTCCGGTTGTAGTCGAATATGGTCTGCTTCTTTGTAAAAGGTTTTAACGGTTGCTTCGGCTTCGAAATCTTGAATTGAAGCTACTACGATGTCACCATTTTGTGCAATGTTTTGTTGTTCTACTAATATATAATCTCCGTCAAAAATGCCTGCTTCAATCATGCTGTCGCCTTTTACTGTCAGCATGAAATGATTGCCGCGTCCCATAAAGTGTGAAGGAACCGGGAAGTTATCTTCGATATTTTGTTCGGCTAGAATGGGCTGTCCGGCTGCGATTTTTCCTACTACAGGAATTTCTACAACATTGGTGTGCTCTACATTGGCAATGGCATTTGGATTAATGAGCTGCTCTTCTTCCGTGGGATATTGGGCTGAATCCAATATTTCTATAGCTCTTGGCTTTGAAGGGTCTTTTCGTATGTAGCCTTTTTTCTCTAACTGATCAATATCCTTGTGAGCAGTAGAGGTAGATTTAATACCTAAAGAGCTGCACATTTCCCTAACGGTTGGGGGATATCCTTTGACCTTGATTGCTTGCTTCATATATTCTAAAATTTTCTGTTCTCGATCAGATAAATCGTATTTCATGGCTTTACCTCCAAATTTTTAGGGGACAGGTTACTATCTTCTATCCGCTATCTTCTATCCAACTAACTATACCTTACTTCATTATATCACAGTATTGGGATAAGTAAACATATGTTCTCTTGATTTTTAGGGGGTTCTTGGGTAGGTGGATTTGGGAGGTAGAAATTGTCGAATAAAAAAGAAAAAAATAAGAGGATTATTTTGATTTTTACAGAATATAAATTAAATATAAGAGAGGTTTTTGTGATGATAAGAAATAATAATAAATTACCATCTTCTATTAAGATGGATAAAAGAACGCGTGAAATTATTAAAAAAATAATAAAGCAATTGGAGTTGACAGAGGATCAAGGGGTTGATTCTAAGTTATTTTATGTGAGTAACACCGGATGTAAGTATTTGAACTAGGTTTGTTGGTTATTAGGTTGGGCACTGGGACCCAACCCTATTATTGGGGATTGTTGTTTTTTTACAGTTCATGATGATACCATGATCTAAGCTTTATGAATTGACTTCTAGGTTATGATTGAATTTATAGCCTACACCTCTGACGGTGAGTATAAATTTTGGGTTGGATGGGTCGGGTTCGATTTTTTTTCTGATATTGCCGATGTAAACGATAATGGTTCGTGAATCGCCCTCAAGTACATTTTCTTTCCATACTGCTTCGTAGAGCTGTTCGACACTGTATATCCTTTTAGTGTCTTTTATGAGTAGTGCTAGGATATCGAACTCTTTGGCAGATATAGAAACCAGCTCGTTATTAACGAATACTTCGTGGGTATCCAAATGGACTTCCAATTCACCATATTTAATGACGTTGTCATTATCTTTTTTTTGTTCCACCATACGGCGGGCCTTAGAGTTCTTATCCCCGTAATTGAAGACGCTAAATAAACGATCCAGGGCGGATGTCACCTGTGAACCACCCATACCTATGGCCCCGGCCAGCCCCATTCCCATTAAAATCAAC
>JAKSCF010000171.1 GCA_022360735.1 Clostridia bacterium | reverse complement strand
ATAATGTACCCTGCTGCACTGAATTATTGGCTTTGTTTAAGGCCTCATTCGCCAGTGTATCATCTGTATATTTTGAAGCTAATTCCCAATCGCCGGCACTGTAGATATCTTCTAATTCTTTAGACTGCTTGCATCTTTTTAAATCTCCATTCGCTCCACCTGCCCATAAATCACCCACATCGTAAGGAGGAGTAGGTGTAGCTGTAAACACTCTCCGTTTACCATCTGCTGTGTCTTGAGCATTTTTTGCGTTGGTTAATGCTGTAGTAATATCTGTATCTTCTATTTTAATCCATTCATATATGGAGACATTTTTTCTGAATCTGTAGGCATATCCTGTTAAATTGTCATAGTATAGATCTCCTAGATGTTTATCTTTTTCTGTGTCAGTTGTCCAATTTATGGCTGGACTATTCAACAGTGTTGGCTCACCATCATAAAACCAAGTGGTTATATTGCCATCTATTTGATTTTGTAAATCTGAAGCGACACTGTCTGTATAACTATTAGCATTGGATTCTATGTTATTCCATACATCAGAACTTGAAATTACATCATCAGATATTTTTTGTCCAGCATCACCAACTATTATCTTGTCTGCTCTTACGGTAGAGAATTCCCCTAGAATGCCGCGTATAACTTCAGCTGCTATTCCATTTTCAGAGGTTAATGCTATTTTGGATGTTTGCCATCCATCTAAAGTAAAATATATACCATCCGCCATCAAACGTACTTGCTGATTGGGTTTTGATGGGTTGGTTAAGGTTATGCCTCTTGCGTCAATTTTGACTTCTTGATTACTGCCAGCTACAGCACCTTGTGCTCCTAAATCCAATAGTCCATTTATGTATTGGTGGATGGCTGATTTATCGCCGCTGTTGATGTAATCCAGGTATTTGTATTTGTTAATATCTAGTGATACGGAAGAGGATACTGAGCTTTTTAGGTCGTCTATGAGCATATTAGGGTCGTTTAGGTTTTTTCTGTTGCCAAAGGTTAGGCTCAGTTTGTTGTCTTCAAAGTTATGTGTATACTCTATTAACCTCAGTTCAACATCTCGATTGAATTTCTCGAATTTAATGGTTCCTATATCTCCCAGTGTCACTTTATACCAGTCATGCTGGCATTCAACTAAATCAAACAAATCCACGATATCTATGTCAAACTGAACAGAAGGTTGGCTTAGTCTTTTAATGATTGCTTTACCTTCATCATATAATTCTTGGGCGTGCGTAAAAGTACTATCTCTTACTGTTTTTTCTTTTATATAATAGTCCAGCTCTTCTATTTGCTCTGGTGTAAAATTATTCTCAATTAGTATGAATGTCTGGAGATCTTCTATTTGTTGTGTAACTTGATCTAAATTAGTTTGAAGATTATTTATTTCGTTTTCTACATTTTCAATGTCTGTTTTTTTCTTAACTATTAGCTTACTGATTGCATACAAGTCATTATTAGCAGCTATTAGTCCATCTCTTTGGGTTTCTAGGGCTTCAAGGTCACCTTTCAGAGTAGTCAGTTCACTGTTTTTAGTATTTAGCTGAGTTGTGTATGTATTTAAGTCAATTAAAAGGTTTTTAAATGCTTCACTTTTACTTACCATTAATGTATCGTAATGATCTAAAGCATCCAGTAAGCTTTGTGACATATAGTCGGTATTACGATAGTATGATAAGTCTAGAATATAGGTTTCTCCTGTTGGGTTCACCGACCTAATGGACAATTCATCTTTACCGTATATATTGAGTTTTGTTACTATATCAGAATCGTCTATGGTTTCTTTAAGAGATTTTATGTAATTATTTTCTGAAATAAAGAAGCCTCTATTGACACCTAAATGTGTTAGATTGCGTACATGGATTTCTTTTTTTATTGAGTCAAAGTAAAACAAGCAAGAAAACGAAGTTTGCACTGTGTTTCTTAGAAAGCTTAAAACGGAATCTGAATCCACCATGACATCTCGATACAATTCATTAATATCATCATCTACTTCTCCTACCGACCAAGAAGGACATAAATTCGTAATGACATTAAGGATGCCGCTATTTATAAAATCCTGTTTGGTTGGATACAATTCAGAAGATGTATAGGCTGCTATTTCAACAGGTGTTCTATATAATTTTTTTACACCCGTATAGTTTTTTAATAGTTTTTTTGATAGTTGTTGTTCCAATCCTAGGCAACTAACATTTTTCACTTCTTTATCATTAGCATGGTTCTCAATGCGGTCGATTAGAAAATATTCTTTCAAGAAGACTGTATCATTTTCTTCGCTGTATAACTCAACATATATTAAATAGCCATTTTTAACTTTACTGAAATTAGGATTTATTTCTTCGTTAATATAATAGGGCAAAGAGAAAGACAGCTCGTTCATATCTCTTAAGCTGCCTTTATATTTAATATTATAGGCTTCTTGTAAAACACTCATCTCTTTATATGTGGGTTTTAATAAAGTTAATCTATATCTCAATGGTTCTGTATATGTCATTAAGTTACCGATCATCATCACCACCTCCATTTTCTTTTAGTTTGCTTACATCATCATTGGGTACTGACTTTTGACTTCAATGAAGCTCTTACCGGTGACCTTTATTCTATTAATCCCATATGCAAGTCTTAAAAACCTTTTATCTACCAGATTGCTTAATCTGGTATCACTTAAAGGTGAATAGACGATTTCTCTTTCGTTATCTATAAAAATCACCTCATCATCATATAAATTGGTAAGTTCAAATGTCCTGCCGCCATCGGTTAAATTCTCAAATTTCACACCTGTACTGCCTTTCATGGATATTTCAATTTGAGGCTTATAGTACTCTAAAATATTGGATTTGTTTTCTAATTCTATGATGGTATCTAAGGTGTTATTAGATAAATCAAATGTACATATTTCTGACGGAGAGTATGGGTGTGAAGCATCACACTCAAACTTTATTTTTAAAAAGCCTTGATTAAAGCCTGTATTTTTAAATTCGCCGTCAACTGCAACACATTTATATTCCAAAGGATAATCTTCTGATTTAAAAACTTTATATGTGTCTTGAAAAAGCCATTTGGTCACGGCTACTCTTTCTTCGTATGTCCACGGGAATTTTTTAGCTAATTCTAAAGTAAATGTTAAAATATTATCTTCTATACCGTAAAAATAGTTTTTACTTCGATTCTTTATTTTTTCTGTTATGGTTTTTCTTATGGTTCCAAAATTTTGTGTAACTAGGCTGGAGCTTGATTGTACGACCATTAAACCGTACATTTCGTGACTGCTTTTCCCATCGTATATAAAACTTTCACCTATAAACATTGGACGCATCCTCCTTTCATATACTTAGATTCTTAGTCCCTTTACTTCTGTGTGGAGACCATTCTTTTCCAGCATACTTTCTAACTTCTTAAGGCTGTTTTCAGCGATTGTTTGAATCATTGGTCTTGCTGAGTTATCAACACTGCCGTTAAATTCCATTAAGCTTCCTATGGTTATGACATTGGGTTGTTGGATAAGTGAGTTGTTTCTATTGCTTATTTGACTGATCATATCCCTTGATAAAACAAATTCACCTGTTTGTAAGACTGCCGGGACTTCATCAGATCGTAAGTTGTTGAATAACCTGTTTTTGAAGGATGTCACCCAACCGCCTTCATGATAGTAGTCTTTTAGGTCTTCATATGAATAATCGTCGTTTTCAATTCCATATTTATCTCTTAAATCTTGATTGTCTTTTGCGGCTCTTTCTTGATTTTTACCTGCTTCATAATCTTTTTTATTTTGTTTATACTTCTCAAACTCTTTATCCGTCATGTCCTCGAACCCGCCACCTAAGCTTGTGCGTGATTTCTTTTTTGTCGATCCATTATCAGAATCACTAGGATCTATATCAACATCAATACCACTTTCTTCTAATTCCTCTAATAATGCCTTAGCTTCTTCTAATTGACTAATAAAATCTTTTTCTATTGTATCGCCCAAGGAAGACCACCCATCGCTTGTTTTT
>JAKSCF010000172.1 GCA_022360735.1 Clostridia bacterium | reverse complement strand
TTCTGCTTCTCTTCTTTTCAGTCCTCTTTCCACTGCTTCTGCTACTGCTATGGCTTGAGGGACTGTGTAGGATACGGTTGCATTAATGCTGACCCCATTGTAAGTTGCTTCTTCAAATGCTTTGATTCCGGCTGAGGTTACGGGCATTTTAACTTGCATGTTTTTAGCTAGTTGACTGAAATAAATCGCTTGATCGGCTAATTTTTCAGCATTGTTAAAGTATTTGGTATTGGTTTGTATGGAGATTCTTCCGGTTCCCTTAGCAGTATCAAATACCGGCTCTAACAGCTTTGCACCGTCTATTGCCATCTGCTCAATGACCATCCATGCAATTTCATCTTCTGATGAAGTTGGATTATCTTTTACCAGTTCAGTGATATATGCTCTGTAGTTATCCAATTCTTTGTCCAATACGTTCTTTACGATTACAGGATTAGTGGTTGCGCCTACTGCGCCTCTTTCCATGGCATATTTCAGCTCACTTATGGAACAAGAGTCATTCCAATATTTAGTTTGCTCAAATTGTTGAGTCATTTCAAATAATTTATCCATCTTCATAACTCCTTATATTATTAAAAATATTTTAACTGCCCTGCCTGAGATGATTTGTTTTCTTTAAGGATATACTAATATATTAATATATATGTGTCAAGCGTTTTTAACATATATTTGTTTTAGTATTAATTTGGAGAAAATTTGAAAGGATAACTAAAAAAGAAAAGACAGAGAAAGCTCTGCCTTTTTTTTATTCTTCTACATCAACTACTACAAAGGGCTGCAATTGGAAAGGCTTTGGTGCTATATTGCGATCCTTCCACATATAGAACCATCTTTCAAGAGAATAATAATAGTATCCATCCTGCCAATGATCCGATGTATCGTATGGGTCTGCAAAGATGAGTATGTCATCTCCTATTCCCGGTGTTCCATTGTTATCATAACCAATAATAACCTGCCAATGACCATCCCAGTCTACCCATTCAACCATAATGGGTCGATTGGCTTCCAAATGCCCTTTTATCCATTTTACAAAATATGAGTCTGCTGCGTCTTCTACCCAATTTTCGCTAGCATCATCATTGTCTGTCGTATAAAGAGCATTTGCAGAAAAAGTTGGCGGCAGATTGCCCCTATCTGCTTCAACATATGCCTCATCATCTTCTGCAATAAGATCATCTTCAGTATAATCTGCTTTGTAGCTGGACTCAATAACTTTTACGCGTTCAAACTCGTCAAAAAATTGAATCATGTCGTCAACGGATGTACCATATTCTCCAACGTTATTAGCACTTCCCGGTTCTGATCCTTCGGTTTCTAAATCTCTATGGCATCCTGATGCCACAGCAATATCCCATTCTGTTATATCATTAAAGCCAAAGTGGTTCAAAACCATCAGTATAGAGCAACTTCCACATGACCATTCAGTTGTTTGATTATAAGTTTCAAATTTTTCAAGGATTGTTAATTCATCATCTGATGTCATACGATAGAAATCAGGATTTACATAGTATTTTGAGTTAGGATTATCCCCTGTATTGTCATAGCTGTCTGAGCCGCCCCATTCGTCTAGGTCTGCATTAGCAGTAATAAATTCAGGCTTTAGTTTTTCAGCTTCTTCCACTTCTGGTTCTACAGCAGGTTCTGCCGCTTCTTCCGGTTCAGCAGCAGGTGTACATCCTACAAATGCTGCCAACACCATCAACAATACCAGCAAAATACATAAACCTTTTTTCATTAATATAACCTCCCCTAATAATTTGGTTAAAGAGAAGTATATCAAAAATTCAGAAAATTGTGAATGTAATTTTCTTCCATTTACTCCCAATTTATTGGATTTATTTTCCTAGGGGCAAGGCGTCTATATTGAAATTTAGAATATCCCAACATGATAACACCACATATTTTATGGTCATTTTTTATTTTTAAATACTTTCTTATTTTATTAGATTGTTGGGTAATCATTTTTAAGTATCCGCCCCAGCATGCACCAATATGATACGCCTGAGCTGCTAATTCAATAGTTGACAAAGCAATAATTCCATCTTCTATATAAGTCGTCTCGGTGTCATTTTCCGCATGAGCAAAAATGAGATGAGGTGCTCCGCATGTAATCAAATTATTGTCTCTTCTCATTTCAGGAATCAATTCAGTATATTTATTATTTTCTTTTACCCATTCCAAACATAAATCGGTCAGGTGGTTGGTGGTTTCTTTTCCACTTACTATGGTGAAATGTACGGGCCGAGCATTACTGCCGCTGGGTGTATATTGTGTCAATGCCAATAAAGATTCTAAAGTCTCTTTGGGAACCAAATCTTCTTTATAATGACGTATGGATCGTCGTTGTTTTATAAGGGCTTCAAGTTCTTTTGCTTTAATACCAATACTATTATTGGTGTTTTTATTAGACACTTCCCCTTTAAACTTCAATGCCCCTGTTGGACATATTGAGAAGCAATGCCCGCAATCAATGCAAAATGGTTCTGCCCTTTTAGCTAAGCAGGGAAATCCATCTTCATCTTTTCTGATTATTTTGCTTGGACAGTCATTAATGCAAAGCTGACATGTTGTACATTTATCTTTTAATACTTCTATCATTTATTTCTCCTTTTATGACCTATTTAAATTACTTATAGCCCTATACTATCTTATATTCTTATTCAGTAATTGGTAAAATGTATATTTGAAATCATTTGGTTTTTATTATATCATACATGTATAAATTTTAGTTGATTATACATGGATAGAGAATTTTGGGGGACATATGAAACGAATCAGTTCAAAGATAATGTTCATCATCATAGGATGTTCAATTTTCACTGCCTGTCTGGTCGGCGGCTTCAGCCTTTATCAAGGAGCCGCACATATTAAAGACGAAGCCAATAGCAAACTTGCTTATATGGCAAGAAGCTATGCTAATGAATTCAATCTAACTTTAAAAAAGACTGAAAACTACGTAGATTCTCTTCATTCTACTATTATTGCAACTTTCGATATTCAGGCCTTTCATAATGATCCGGCATATATATCAACTTACGAAAATGAACTGGACGCTATAATGAAGAACTTTGCATCAAAAGATTTAGAAGCCCTGGGTATTTATGTAACCTTTAATCCGGATTTAACAGATACCATTTATGAAGTTTGGTATCAAGATGTTATGGAAAATGGTGTGCTTTATCGCATGAATAC
>JAKSCF010000174.1 GCA_022360735.1 Clostridia bacterium | reverse complement strand
TTATTTTAAATTCCAAAAAGAAATTTAATTTGATAAACTATATTACATAATAATTGATAATTTTTATGTTATCCTTATATAACATTGTATATAGTATTATAATGTTATTGCATAAATTTATCAATAACTTTTTATTTTTTGTACAAATATTAAGCTTTATTCATGATCATTTTATATATTAATAGATTTCCTATCCAGGTTAATGCCTTCCAATGATTATTTCATTCTTGTATTTGTTGTAAATTAAAAAAGAGCCAAAAGTTTTTGCTTTTGGCCCAATATTTCTAATATCGTTCGGTCTGCAAATATCCCCTAATTAAGCATCAAGTTAAATAACTCTCTGCCCATTATCATTATATTCATAAAATATTTTTAAGATACTATTTGTTATGGTATGAACTTAAGGAATTTAACAAATAATATAGTAACAAAACAACTAAAAATCATTGAGATTGCAACTTTAAGAGATACTGAAGCAATCCAATAAATAATTTTATATGGAGGTTCATTGGATATGCACACTTTGTGGAAAGGTTCTATTAGTTTTGGACTAGTTAATATCCCTATAAAAATGTTTGCTGCTACTGAAGATAAGGATATTCGATTTCGATATATTCATAAGGAATGTCATACACCTATTAAATATGAGAAGGTTTGCCCTACCTGCCAAAAGAACATTGCAGAGGGTGATATCGTAAGAGGCTACGAGTATGAACCCGGGCGCTTTGTCATATTGGATCAAGCTGATTTTGATTCTTTAAAATCAGTTGTTCAGTCTCGTTCAATTGAAATATTGGATTTTGTCAATCTTGAGGAAATTGATCCAATTTATTTTGCTAAGTCTTATTACCTTTCACCTCAAGATAATAATTTTAATGCCTATAATCTTTTAAAAAAGGTGATGCAGGATACTAAAAAAATTGCTGTGGCTAAAGTATCCATTAGAAATAAGCAGTCTTTAGCTGTTTTGCGAATTTTTAATGATATTTTAATGATGGAAACTATTTTCTATCCCGATGAAATTCGAGCAACCAGTTTGGTTCCCGGTCTTCCTGAAGAAACTGCCGAAATCAACGAAAAAGAAATAGACATTGCTACTCAACTGGTAGAAAATTTGACAGAACCTTTTGATCCTAAAAAATATACCGATGATTACAGGGTTGCCCTTCATAATCTGATTAATAAGAAAATTGAAGGGAAAGATATTGAAGTTGCTCCCGAGGTACCTGAAAGAAATGTAATTGACCTTATGGAAGCGCTTAAGGCTAGTGTCAAAGAAACTAAAAAACCTGCTAAGCCTAAGAAAAAGACTGCTTCTAAGAGAAAAACAGGATAATGTTGTTTCCTTTTTATAAGCCTATGTCGCCTATTTTGAGGGATACCATTCCTTTAGGTTCTAATTTCATTTATCAGATCAAATGGGATGGTATTCGAGGGATTGTGCATATTCATCCTTCTGAATTCAAAATTTATACTAAGAATGGTACCGATGTCACTGAAAAATATCCTGAGCTTCATAATCTGCGAAAATATTTTAAAGGTAAAAGTGCTGTATTAGATGGTGAATTGGTCGTTTTTGATAATGATAGCAAGCCCAGTTTTAAAAAAATTTTGTCAAGACAATTGGTAAAATCAAAGAATAAAATCAATGGCTATGCTAAAAACACTCCCATTTATTATTTGACTTTTGATATTTTGTATTTGGATGGTAAGGATTTGACATCTCTTGACTACACTCATAGAAAAGAAGCTTTAGAAAAAAACTTTATCAATAATAGTCTTTCCGTTGTTGTGGATGATTTTTCCGATGGTCCTTCTCTTTTTCAACTTATGAAGGAGAAAGATATGGAAGGTATTGTGGCAAAGAAATTAGACAGCCCTTATATCTCGGGGAAGCATCACAAGGATTGGTTTAAAATTAAAATCAAAAGAAAGATGTTGGTGGTCGTTGGGGGTATCAAGATAAAAAACAGGGTTCCTGCATCTTTAGCCGTCGGTATTTACAACGGCTGTGGGCTTTATTATGTGGGACATGTTTCTTTAGGCCTCAAACAAAAAGACCTTGAATTACTCAATGAACATTTGGATGCATTGAAATCTGCCACCTGTCCCTTTGTCAATTTTACGGATGACGCTGATACCCAATGGGTGAAGCCGCTGCTTACCTGCAATGTGAGTTATCTTGAAAAAACCGTTCATGACCACTTAAGGCATCCTCAAATTATTGGTTTTTCTGATGAAAAGCCTGAAAAAGCTAATGGAAAGGAAATTATAATTGATCATGGTAATACTTCAATATGATAATGTAGAGATTAAAGTTACCAATCCGGATAAATATTTTTGGCCTGAACTTAAAATTACCAAGCTGGATTACATCCAACATTTGGTTAAGCTTGCACCTTATTTTTTAAAATATACGCATGATCATCCTATAACGGTGATCCGTTATCCTCATGGTTTTTCAGGTAAATCTTTTTTTCAAAAAAACATTCCGACTTATACTCCCGAATGGGTCAGTACATTGGCCATGGATGATAAGATATACATTCATTTAGACAGCATTCCTACTCTTGCTTGGCTGGGCTCTCAAGCAGCGTTGGAATTTCATACGCCTTTTAATGATTATCAGCATCCTGACCATCCTTCGTCTCTGGTTTTTGATTTAGATCCCTCTGCAGGTCAAGATTTCAGCCATGTTTCTCAAGCAGCTCTTTTAGTTTATGAAGTACTCTCCAGCCTAAACATTAAAAGCTTCATCAAGACATCCGGTGCTTCAGGTCTTCAAGTTTATATTCCAATAGGCCGCCAATATACTTATGATGAAGCAAGAAAAATAAATCATTTTTTTGCCACTTACTTTTCAACCAAATACCCTAAGCAATTTACTATGGAACGTTCTATTAAAAAAAGAGGAAAAAAACTTTATTTTGATTATCTTCAAATGTGGCATGGCAAAACCATTATCACGCCTTACTCTCCTCGTGCTGTTGAATCTGCTAATGTTGCTACACCTATTACATGGGCGGAACTAAAGTCGGGGTGCCACCCTTCAGATTTTAATCTTATCAACATCCATGATCGTCTCGATTCTAAAGGTGATCTGTTGGATTCTTTACATTCCAATCAGACTCAAAATTTATCATTTATTTTTGAGAAAATAGAGAAGTAGGTGGCATACTGTTGTCATATT
>JAKSCF010000177.1 GCA_022360735.1 Clostridia bacterium | reverse complement strand
GTAATTTCTATGGGAATGGCTATGAGCCTGGTGCCCGTTATTTCCGATGCATTTGAAAGAAAAGATTATGGGTTCTTAAAACTTAATGTAGAAACCGGTATACGTGTGGCTATGCTCATAGGATTACCTTGTGCATTTGGCATAATGGCTCTATCTGAACAAATTATGTTATTATTATATCCAATGCAGAAAGCCAGTGCAATAAGTGCGGCAGCCAGTCTTTCCATCCTTGGCTTAGGCCTTGTGTTCTTAACTTTAGTGCAAACACTAACAGGCATTTTGCAAGGACTGGGAAAACCCTCTATTCCTGTCAAGAACCTGTTTATAGGCGGGTTATTTAAAATTGCAGCCACCTACATACTAACCGGAATAGCTTCTATCAACATAAAAGGTGCTGCATTCGGAACGCTTCTGGCTTATATGATTGCAACATTGCTGAATATTCGTGCAGTAATAAAATATACACACGCTAAAATTAATGTAAAACTAACGGTTATTAAACCCGTAATTGCTGTTGGTATCATGACCATTGCCGTAATAGGATCTTTTAAATTATTTAATAATATTGTAAGCTACAATCTTTCTACAGCGCTGGCCATTTGCACAGGTGCAGCTGTATATGGAATAGCTTTAATTGCTGTAAAGGGCATCACCTATGAAGATTTTAGTATGCTGCCCAGAGGTAAGAAACTTGCACAACTATTAGTAAAAATGAAATTGATGAAGAAATAATAAATCAAGCCCAGATTATTCATGGAAACTGGACTAAGAAAGGATTCTATATAAGATGTACACCAAACCCAATACAAAATCTCTCTATATTAGCAATGTTGACCCAAAGAGAGTAGCCTTAATTCAGGACAAGCTTAAGGATATTTTGGCTGATGATGAGCGATTTCAAGTATTAGAAAACAATGATTTATCAATACAATGTATATCTACAAATAAAAATGAAGATAATAATAGCACAGGGTATTTAATGGAAAATTTGGTGAATATCCTAAAAGGCCTTAGAGGAGAAAATGGATGTCCTTGGGATAAGGAACAAACACATGAAAGTTTGAAGCCATGCTTAATTGAAGAAGCATATGAAGTTATCGATGCTATTGACCATAAAAATATGGATTCATTGGAGGAGGAATTAGGAGATTTATTACTGCAAGTTGTATTTCATGCAAACATAGCAGAGGAAAAAAGTACATTTGATATCCAACAAGTTATAAAAAAAGTATCCCATAAAATGATTTATCGTCATCCTCATGTATTTGGAAACGTAAATGCCGAAAATACTGAAAAAGCATTGTTGACATGGGAAGAAATGAAAAAGAATGAAAAACAATTAAAATCCTACACGGAGCAAATGCAAGACATTCCCAGCCAACTCCCGGCATTAATGAAAAGCTATAAAGTTCAAAAAAAAGCAGCTCAAGTAGGTTTTGATTGGGATTATGTAGAAGATGCTTTTGATAAAGTCCAAGAAGAATTGAATGAATTATTGGATATTTATGAAGGCCAAGACAAAGAGAAAACACAGGAAGAATTAGGTGATCTGCTGTTTGCAGTGGTGAATGTAGCTCGATTTCTTGGCATAGAACCGGAACAGGCATTGAATACAACCTTTAATAAATTTATCAACCGTTTTAGCTATATTGAGCAAGAATCAAAGCGTATGGGAAAGCGTCTTGAGGAAATGAATTTGACCGAAATGGACCATTTATGGGAGGAAGCAAAAAAAAATTTTAGAAAAAGTGACAAAAAAGAAGGATTTTTTCAAAAGAAGTAGAATAATAATATTGGTATTGGCCTATTTAAAAAGGATTCTAATTATGAGGAGGTTATTTTGTGAACAAAGCTGAATTAGTTGCTAGCGTAGCAGAAAAAACTGGATTTACTAAGAAGGATGCTGAAGCTGCAGTAAACGCTTTCATCGCTAGCGTAGAAGGAGCACTTGTATCTGGAGAGAAAGTTCAATTAATAGGTTTCGGAACTTTTGAAGTAAGAGAAAGAAAAGCTAGACAAGGTAGAAACCCAAGAAAACCTGGTGAAG
>JAKSCF010000370.1 GCA_022360735.1 Clostridia bacterium | reverse complement strand
TGCATGGAATGCACAATAACTTCTCCATTTTCAACTCTAGCATAACTTTCTTTTAAATTGAGTTTACCCATTCTAATGGATTTTATTTCAGTTCCCGAAAGAACCATGCCTGCTTCATACGTTTCTTCTATAAAGTATTCGTGTCTTGCTTTTTTGTTACTTGCAAGTATTTTCATTTTAAATCACCTATCTATCTTAATGGCTGTAGAAGATATGTTAACATGCAACCATCAATGTGTCAAGTATCCGTAAATTTTGGCATTACAACCTTTTTAATATTTTCCAATTTCCCATAAACCACTACTCTATCCCCTTCTTTGAAGTAGCTGTCCTTTTTAGGAAATTGTTCTATATAACTTCCTCTCTCTATGTTTAAAACTTGAATCTGGATTTTCTTAAGATTGGATTCTACCAAAGTCTTTCCTATTAACGGGTGCTCGCTTTCAATTAAAAATTCTACTACGCCATAGTCTTCATTGAGCTTTAAAACCTGCTCAACTGTTTTTGTCTTGTTAACTTTAGATTTAATGATAAATCTTTTCTCAATCATCTTTTCTATTTTTTGTACCACCCAAGCATTTTTAGTTACGCCAACTAACATTATGACCGTCACTAATAAAAAGAATAGCCCTACCATTACGTTTTTTCCGTTGGCAACTTCAGCAGCAATGGTAAAAATTGTACCGATAATAAACGCTTGCACTACATAACTGATGAGCATTAAAAGTTCAGCAATTTTTCGCCTCACGGGGTGCTGGGTAATTAATTCTGATTCGTTGGTAGTAAAGCCTGTTCCGGTAATGATAGAAACCACTTGAAACCTGGCCTTTTCTCTGTCCAGACCTGTCATTCGTAATCCCAAAGCAAGCAGCTCTGCAATAATTAAAAGTATTCCTATAATAATAATAAAAACTACTATGCTCATACTAACACCCCTTTATTTATTATACCATGAAAAAGGCTATTTTTCAACAATACTCAAGGTTTGTTATCCCTAAGCCGAACTTTGATTAACTAGTCTATTGTTCCAATTTTATTAAAAGGAAACAGTCTAACAATCACTTTTCCCCGAATGTTACTCATGGATACTTCTCCTACTCTTGAATCCCGACTATCAAGACTGTTTGGCCTATTATCCCCCATTACAAATATCTTGCCTTCATGTATTTCGAAAGCTTCCATTTGGCCGGGGGTACGACCTCCATAAACATATGGTTCATTCAGTGCGTTACCATTTCGATATACTATTCCATCCATTATTTCTATGGTGTCTCCAGGCAGTCCTATAACCCTCTTGATTAAATCTTTTTTCTCACCGTCTACTGTCAATTGATTGGTCTTAAAAACTACAATATCGCCATATTGAGGCTCTTTTGTAATGTAAGGCATCCTATTAATAATAAGATAATCGTATTCTTTAATGGTGGGATACATAGAGTATCCCTTGACTAACGTTGGTCTTATAAAAGCTGTTATTGCCAAAGCAATGAGTACTGATATTAATATTGTTTTAATCCATTCTTTTATAGACTCGTTTCTTGTCATAGCTTTTCCCGCTTTCTATTATTGATATAATGATTATATTACAATTATTCCACAAAACCTATCTTGTTAAACGGATATAGTCTTATCATTACTTTCCCAACTACAGTATCGATAGGTACCATCCCTACATCTTCTCTTCTACTGTCTATGCTGTTGGGCCGATTGTCTCCCATGACAAATAATTCTCCTTCTTTAATCGTCGTGGGTTCCAAGGCACCAGAAGTAACCCCTCCATTAATATACGGCTCGTCAAGTACTTCTCCGTTTCGATAGGTAATACCGTCTTTTATTTCTATAGTATCACCGGGAATACCTATTACACGTTTAATCAATTGTTTTTTTTCACCATTTTCTCTCAGTAATTCACTTGTAAAAACAACGATATCTCCAAATTTAGGTTCACCCAATTTGTATGCTACTTTATTAATCATTAAATAATCATACTGCTCAATAGTTGGATACATGGAATATTCCATAACCAAAGTAGGTCGAATAAAGGTAGTAATCACTAAAGCTATAATTACAGAAATTACTATTGTTTTCACCCATTCAATAACTTTTTCGCTCATTATTTTTCATCTCCTGTTTTATTAAATAATTTTTCCTTTATTAATTTAAGTTTTGGAGGTAATTGTGAAACAATTTCTTTTCCTTCCAAATAGGATAATATTTCAACACCTTGTGTGAATTTCAGTTTATATGCATGTAAAAATTGTGTAGATAGACCAAATTGCCTTTTAACCAAACCATTAATTTCTACATTACCATATTTCTCATCACCTAACAATGGGAAACCGGCTTCTTTAAGATGCGCTCGGATTTGATGTGTCCGCCCGGTAATGAGCTCAGCCTCTACTAAAGTATATTTTCTATTATTTAATATAGGCTTAAAAATGGTCTCTGATTCTTTTGCATCTGCACTTTTTTCATTAGATACTCTAACCCGATTGACAGCTGAGTCTTTTATCAGACTCTTTTTTATATGTAATGGTTTTTTCATTTCACCGGAGACAATGGTTAGATAATATTTTTTGATCATCTGTTTGTCTCTGATCATCTGATTTAAAAGCTGTAACGCTTTATTATTTTTCCCAAAAATAACCAGTCCGCTTGTATTCCTATCTAATCGGTTAACCGCCGCAGGTACAAAGGTTTTTTCTTTATCCGGGCTGTAATGTTCTTTTTGCTGCAAATAAGTGCACACTTGATTGACAAGTGTATTCTTTTTTTCTTCAGCAGTTCCATGCACCAATAATCCCTTTGGCTTTTCTGCTACCAATATGTTGCTATCTTCATAAACGATTTTAAACTGTCTTTTCGCTTTAACCATTTTTTTCTTCTTGGTAAATCTATCTAAATCATCATCCTTTATATATAAAGCAATAATGTCATCTTTTTTCAAGGTTGCATCATTAGATGTTCTTTTGCCGTTTAGTTTAATATCTTTTTTTCTGATCATCCTATATAGGTAGCTTAAGGGTGCATTGGGCATATATTTTCTTAAAAATTTATCTATTCTTTGATTTTCCTCGTTTTCTCCAATTCTAATTTCCTTCATATGGTTATCCTCATATATGTTTTTTATAATTATTAATTGCCCTATTCTATTGTAATATATTTCATATTTTAGACAAGATAAAAACTTATTGTAATATATTTTTAATAATTAATGGTAATATTTTATGTTGTACTATCCTGTCTAATTATGTTACTCTATTTTTAAGAATAATATGAATATGGATGTGAAATGATGGATAGAATAAAAGATTTTTTTTATAATATAAGTGATTTATTAGTGGCTTTGATGATTATTACGGTTGTAGCATACGTTATTTCCTGGAAGGTAGGTGTTATTGCCGCCTATCCCCTAAATGCTTCTATAGAAATTGTAACCCCTTCCGGCTCAGAGCTGCCCCTACCAAGCGGGGACCTTGAACCAGAACCAGAACCGGAACCGGAGCCTGAACCCAATGTTGATCCTGAACCGGAACCGGATCCTGAACCCGAACCGGAGCCAGACCCTGAACCAGCAGAAAAAATCAAAGTTGAGATTCCTTCAGGTTCACTATCGCCGGCTATTGCTTCAATACTTAAGGAAGAAGGTTTAATTGAAAGCACTTCAGCTTTCTTAAACAGAGCCGCTGAAAGAAAGTTAGATGTCAAACTGAGAGCAGGTACATTTTATATCCCAAGCAACGCATCCCTGGATGAAGTAATCAATATCTTAACAGGTCGATAATACATAAACATTAGCGTACCCGCACATAACGTGCGGGTATATTTTATGTAAAAAACCCTCCTAATGATTCATTGACTATCTTGATAGGCCGTTTTAAATAATTCCAAATATTGATCTTCATTTACCTCTTTTGGATTGCTAGCGGTAGATCCATTTTTATATGACATTTTCGCCAATAATTCAAAATCCTTAGGGTCAACATTCAAAGACTTAATTCCAGGCAACCCTAATTCTTTTGATAATTTTTTCAAAGCCTCAATGCCTTTTTTTTTTTTTTTTTCATCATCTTTTTCTTCGATTCCCATTATCCTAGCTACTCTAGCATATTTTTCTTGATTAT
>JAKSCF010000178.1 GCA_022360735.1 Clostridia bacterium | reverse complement strand
TTTCATCTTTCATTCGTGTTGCCAATTCATTGACAATACTCATAAAACGTCTTTCACTACGAATTAATATCTGTTCTTCTTGTTTTCTCTGGGATATATCTCGAGCTATATAAAGCAAACGGCGTTTACCATCAAGTTCAAAGACAGAACACTGTGCTTCAACAGGGACTTTAACACCTTTTCGGCCTGCTAACACGGTCTCATACAGGGTAGAATTTCCAATATCTAAAGAACCAAATCGTTCTTCTAAATCTTCTTTGTCATGATCTAGATCCAATTGTTCCAGTGTCAAAGTCGATATATCTTCATCCGGATAACCAAATACCTCTAAAGCTTTCACATTCTGCTCAATTAGATGACCAACATGTTTATCACTAAAGTCAACGATAAAAATACAATCCTTGGTATTGGCAAATATCGCTGAGTATTTATTCAACATTTTCGTTAGTTCTTTTTGAAGAATCTCTCGCTGCCTAATATCTTCAGCCAACTCAACATTAAGCTTTTCCAGTGCTTTATTATGATGGATACTCTCTTCAAGTTGTATTTGACGTTGCCTGGTAACCAAGAAATTGATTAACGCAAAAATAACCGCGATAAAAATCATGGCTGAAGTGATTAATGTTATATAATAGTTTTTGTGTATGACTTCCATAACTTGCTTATAGTCTGCCGAAATGGTCACAATCCAAAAGTTGTCTCCTATATCAGCAGATGAATAGGCACTGAACTTCTTTACTCTCTGTCCGGATGCGTCTCCCGCCCAAATTGAATGATAGATACTTACACCTCGACGGTTGACTAACTGCTCACTGGCCACCCTTTCAAGTTCGCTCCAGTCGTATTGAGGAAACCGAGCCCTTCTTACTTTCATCAGCTCTTGACCAATATCACCTGAGCTTGGGTGCATCAACAGCCTGGTTTCATTGGTTTTCACTGATGCATAACCGACAATACCCAGTTCAACAGGTTTAATCAGTTTGTCATATATATAGTCCGTACTAATCTTACCCCGAAGAACACCTAAGAATTCTGAACCCGAAAATACCGGCATGTAGATGGTGTAATACGGTGATCCTTCATCAGGAAAATAGGTATCTCCAACCTTTGGCAGACGACTTTCTACAACTGCCTTCATCTCATCGGTTTCTTCAGGTGTCAGTTGAAAAGGATTATCTATAGGATGCTGTGACAGAAGTTCAAATTTGGGGCTAAATATGGTTAACTCTATAATGCCGGCGTTGTTGACTTTCATAAAACGTCGTAATATTTGTTCCATTTCACTGCTCTGAGTTTGATCTATGTTATCTGATGATTGTCCATGTAATGCATCCATGGTTTTTACAAAAGATGTATCACCAACAACAATATTTAAATACACACTATTTGATCCAACATTTTCTTCAATAGACCTGGCAATGGCATCGGCAACTGCAAGAAGCCGTCGCTGTTCGTTAGAAATCAATGTATCACTATAATCCAGGTAGTTAATGACTGTAAGATATACCATAATCAGAGATACAATAATGGATAATGGAATAATGGCGTGATTTCTATTTTTTCGCAACGGCTTCATAGGGAGCACCTCTCTATTATGTTATATAGTTATACCTATTATAACATCTAAAGAATTACCTTCCAAAGCAATACTCGAAGTTCATACTCTATCAAAATTTTAATCACTCATTTTATAAAGATACACTTTTAGAAACATATAAGTTTTCCATCTCATACCCTTCTTTTATAGTATGCTCAAAAATAAGGACTCTAAAGTTCTAAAAAGAAAAATATATACTTAAAAGTAACATTTTATTGATGGACTTATATTGAAGTGGTTTTCTTCTTTGAGTTTTGAATCATTGTTCTTATCATTGGAATCAAGATTGATCCGATGGTAATTGCTAACAATGCAATACTGACGCCTGAGTCGAAAAATGCAACGTAGTTACCATCAGAAATTCTTAATGTTTGTCTAAATGACTGTTCCATTGTTCCACCCACAATGACTGCTAAAATCAATGGGGCTGTTGGAATCTTCACTTTGATCATGAAATAACCAACCATGCCAAATAGTACAAGAATATAAAAATCAACAACACTATTACTGATTGCAAAGGTTCCAACAAAAGCTAAGGCAAGAACGATTGGATAAAGGATTTTAGGCGGAACAGCAAGTACACGAACCAATAATTTTGCCATTGGTAAGTTGACATAAGCTAAAATGATATTACCAATAAACATACTTGCTATAAGGCCCCAAGCGATATCCGGATGTTGCGTAAACAACAATGGTCCAGGTTGGATACCAAGCATTAATAGCGCACCCATCATAACTGCTGTTGTACCAGACCCAGGAATTCCAAGGGTTAACATTGGGATTAAGGCACCAACGCTGGCTGCATTGTTTGCTGATTCCGGAGCAGCTAAGCCAATAATTTCACCTTTACCAAATTCTTCAGGATTCTTCGAAATTTGTTTTTCATTGTTGTATGCCATCAATGCTGCCATTGTACCGCCTGCGCCAGGAAGTGCACCAATGATAAATCCAAGAGGAGCACATCTTAAAATCGGCCACTTTGATCGCTTCCATTCCTCTTTTGTAATCCATATTTTTCCAAATTCTGTCTGAGCCTTTTTAGTGCCATCTTTCAACGTCTTAAAGCTTTTTAGAACCTCACCTAAGGCATATATAGCAATGATGATAACAAGGAAATCGATCCCTGTTTGCAGTTCTAAAACACCAAAGGTAAATCTCTTTACACCGGTTTGTGCATCGATACCGACGGTTGCAATCATCAGTCCAATGGCTGTTGCAATGAGTCCTTTGAGCATATTGCCTTTTGACATGGATGAAGTCATGACCAGGGCTGCAAGCATCAGCATAAAATACTCTGCAGGCCCGAACTTCAATGCAAACTTTGCTACAGGTGTAGCGATAAAAACCATGAATATAACAGCGATGATACCACCAATAAATGACGCAATAGCTGAGATAGCAAGAGCTGATTCCGCTTTGCCTTTCATTGCCATTGGGTATCCATCAAATGTTGCAGCAAGTGCAGCTCCATCCCCAGGAGTATTTATCAAAATGGAACTTCTGGATCCACCAAACATAGCACCGTAGTAAACGCCGCACATGGTAATCATGGCTGCTGTAGGACCCATGGTAAACGTAATCGGCAGTAATACTGCAACACCGGTTGCAGGTCCAAGTCCAGGTAACATACCAACTATTGTACCAAGAATACCACCAAAAGTTACAAGTAATAAATGATAAGGAGTTAGTGCAACAGCAAATCCTTCCATCAAGTTCATAAAAACTTCTGTCATATTGCACCTCCTAAATATTTATAAACGGCATTGGAGGCAAAATAACTCCTAGCAGTTTACTAAAAACAAAATAGACAGCAACACTAAATATAACTGAAATGATGGTATTAGGAATCCATTTTTTACCTCGAGTTAGAAACAACATCACTTCCAGAAAAATAACTGTTGACAAAACATAACCCAATCGTTTGAATAAAAGTCCGTAAACAATGCAGTTAATGGCAGTTATCCCAATCATTTTATATATATCAGGTTCTTTGCTTAGGGCTTTCTTGATGTTTTCAACGCTTGTCTTAATGTGAGCCAGACCTGTTTTAAAGAGAAAAAACATACCCAGTATAATGAGAAGCGCTGAAATCATTAAAGGGAAGAACTTTGGCTCCATTGGAATCCCAACTGCAGCATCTTTTATCTGTAATGTTAATACAAGATAGATTCCTCCTACAATGACTACAATAAGGCCCATTAAGGCTTCATTGGCATTGACATTCTTTGTTTGATCTTTCAAATTCAACTTCCTCTCTTTAGTAATCTTGG
Source organism: Clostridia bacterium (assembly GCA_022360735.1). The sequence continues at coordinate 721 of JAKSCF010000178.1, read as the reverse complement.
AATGATAACAATGTTCATAATTAGTCAATCATTCCGATTTCTTTAAGGATGGATTTATAGTTTTCATTTGTTTCTGTTAAGAAGCTCTCAAAATCTGCTGAGTTTAAGTAGCATTGTGACCAACCGTTTTTCTTACTTGCTTCTAACCATTCTTCAGTTTCAACCATTTTGCCTAGAGTTTCTTCCCAGTAGGATACCGCATAGTCCGGCATATCTTTAGGTCCAAATAACCCTCTCCAGTTTTCAAATGTCGCATCAATGCCTTGTTCCTTACAAGTGGGGATCTTGCCTAAAGCACCCTCTCCAACACGTTCAGGAGCAGTGTTGGCCAAACATCTTAAATCTCCACTTTCAAGCAATGCTGATACATCCCCAAGTCCGGTTGTTAACAAGTCAACATGACCACCAAGGATTTGAGCATTGGCTGTACCGTCTTGGAAACTTACATAATCGATTTCATTTAAGTTTTCAACACCTGCAGCTTTAGCAATCAATAAGAACTGGATGTGGTCCATACTACCAACTGATGAGTTACCACCAATTTTTACGCTCTTTGGATCTGCTTTAAGTGCTTCCATAACTTCCATGATTGTTTGGTATTTAGAACCTAAAAAAGCCCAACAGGTCGAGCTACTAATTTATAAAGACCAACAACCCTGTGAAGATGCCCAAGTACAAATTTTTGGTTTCAAATATAACGATTTAATCCTGGCCATGGCTT
>JAKSCF010000179.1 GCA_022360735.1 Clostridia bacterium | reverse complement strand
TAATTACTCTCAAACAAAAAGAACCGTCCCTATTGTTTGTTGAAAAGCCTATTGACATCACCTATAAAATACCTTATGATTAATATCGAATCATCATTCTGTATTGGAGGGTGTCATTGCAGATTAAAAAAGCACACGTCAAAGATAATATCATTAAAACAAGTCGTAAGCTATTTATGACTCAAGGATATAACAAGGTGACGATGAAGTCTATTGCTGACTCATCAGGGGTTTCCGTATCCAATATCTACACCTATTTTAAGAGCAAAACAGAGCTCTTTGACGCAGTCGTAGCTGAAGGATATGAAGCTTTGGAGCGTTTTAGACAAAAGCATACAACAGAAATTGTTTGGACAAATCAAGATTCATGGACAATACAAAGTGAAGCCAATCGCTATCAGGAGTTGATAAATCTTTTTTATGATCATCGTTCTGTTTTCATCATCTTGATAGTAAAATCCAAAGGCTCCAAACATGAAAATTTTTATGAGAATTTAATTCAAGAAATTATCCAACGTAAACAGTACGTTGTTGAAGCGTCACAAAAAAGGGGACTGCTTTTATTAAAGAAACCATTCCCTAATCACTTAATAGAAACATATGTACGGTCCTTTATGATAAAGATCGTAAATGAATTTAAAAGAGAACTACCAAAATGTGAACTACAGGAGCAAATATATGAATTAACTGAGCTCTTCTTCATTGGCTTTAAAGGTTATCGTGCATAAAGATGATGTAAAAAAATTTAACTTCATAATGAGAATGAATTTCAATATCAAAAGAAAGAGGAGATAAAAATGAAAAATCAACGTAAAAATGGAAACGGCCAAAATCTCGAAGAACTTTTAAACGCTTCAATGGGCAAGCTTTTCATAAAAATGGCCGTTCCGGGAATGATCGGAATGCTGGTAATCGGTTTGTATAATCTTGTGGACAGTATATTCGTGGGACAGTTCGTGGGGCCTGCCGCAGTTTCGGCCGTCACCATGGGATATGCAGTTGTGCTTGTCAATCAGGCCATTCTTAGTCTATTTGCAACCGGTGCAATGTCAATATTATCCCGTTCCATGGGAGCAGGCGATTACGATACCGTCAACAAGCTTTTCGGAAATGTTTTCTGGCCCGTAGCTGTATTGTCCATAATTCTGTCCCTATTGACGAATATATTTGCGGTTCAAATCCTAGGTATCTTAGGTGCTGAAGGAGAAATACTGGTATTAGGTACCGAATACCTTAAGATTCTGTCCTTCGGTTTCGTTTTCGGTTCACTCGGCCCGGCACTGAACTTTTTGATAAGGGGAGAGGGGCAGATGAAAACTGCCATGAAGATTGTAGCTGTTGGGACAATAATAAATATTGTTCTTGACCCTATTTTAATAAAGACTGCAGGACTTGGCATGAGTGGTGCTGCTATTGCGACTATCATCGGTCAGGCGCTTGTTGTGTTAGGCAATCTGAGACACCTGAAATCCGACCGCAGTATTATGACACTTAATGCAAGCAGCTTTAAAATATCTTGGGGAATTATGCCGGAGATGTTGAGAATAGGTTTCTCGGGCATGGTAATGTCCATCGCAGTTTTTATTCAGCTATCCATTCTCCTTGCTCTCAGCTCAACATATGGTGCTGCAAGCAATATCGTTATGAGCGCGTCATTCAGAGTTATGAGCTTTTTCTTCATCCCCCTATTTGGCATTTCATACGGTCTTCAGCCTGTACTCGGTGCCAATTACGGCGCAAAGCAATGGAAAAGAGTAAAGAAAGCATGGTTCTACTTTTTCCGAATAGCAACTATGATTGCTTTGGTCTTATGGCTGTTTTTCCAAACGTTCTCGTCCTTCGTTCTGTCCTGGTTCATAACTGATCCGCAAATAGTGGCTGGCGGTGCCGTATGGTTTCGTATATTCCAGTCCAGTTTTATCCTCTACGGTTTCTTTAGTGTTGCCATAATGCTTTTTATGGCACTGGGTAAAGCCGGCAAAGGTGCTCTGCTGACCCTTGGAAGGCAGATTCTGTTTTTCATACCTCTGGCATTTATTTTACCAAGGTTCCTCGGAGAAATGGGTGTTTGGCTCTCATATCCTGTTGGAGATTTGTTGGTTGTTATATTGGGAATATTCCTTGTCACAGCAGAAATTCAAAAGCTCAACAAACTCGAATGCAATGACCTTTCTGAACTAAACTGAAAAATTTATGGGAATTTAGATAAAGTTTTAGCAAAAATCAGGAAAAGTGCCTTATGGC
>JAKSCF010000181.1 GCA_022360735.1 Clostridia bacterium | reverse complement strand
GTACATATTCATTGGACACAATAACTACAGGATACACCATAAAATAAGGAACACTTTCCCCCAAAGTGGTTTTCAACTCAGAATTGAGCCATTTTTGGAACAATTGTATTTTTTTTAAAACTTGTCCTTTTAGAGGTTCAACATAATACCTTTGCCCTGTAAAAGTTTCTCCGGTCCATTGATTATCTTCAGATATATATAGGTTTTCTATGCTGTCATCGGATAGATATTTTGTATGTAAGCAAAACACCCCATTCGTCGTGCAAACAATATGGTCCATGACTTCAATTTCTTCTTCTATTTCGATTTCTATATTATTAAGTATGACGACCTCTTTACTTAATCGTTTGAGTTCTTTGATAATCGCCTTTCTTGTTTCGGTAGTAGCGCATATTTTTTTATAGTCTTTCTCGGCATCCTTCATGGTCTTTGCCACTTCGTTTTCAAACTTTACAGCTTCATTATATAATGTTTTTACATTGATCAACAAATCAAAGCCAAATTCTTTAACAGCATCAAATAAAGGCTCTGAATAATGATAAGTAAATCGATACCAATTGTATATTCGCTGTACCATAAAAGGTAAAATAGATGTATATTGGGATGTCTCCTTATATAGATCTCTTAATTTATCTATTTTTTCTTCATAAAATGTTTTTTGTTCTTCTATGGTTAAGTCCTTGCTATAATAATCGTAATTTAATTTTCGAAAATCTAATTTCGTCAAATAATCCGTTAATAGCTTTTCTTTATTCTTAACCACTATTTTTGCTACTTCTTTTAAATTATCAGCATTTTTTTCAATTTTTTCCGCAAGCATCGTTTCTCGTTTTCTTTCTTTTTCTTGCTCCAATCGAATTTTTTTCTCCATTTGTCTCTTCTTACTGGAATCAGAGGTTACTGAAGATAAGAAAATGTATATTAACCCAACTAAAATAACAATACCTATAAAAACAACACTAATCATCTTATTCCCCCTTAGACAAACAATCCGTATAAACAAATATTCTCATCATACGACAAGAAAGTCAATATTAAATTATGGATTGTTTAATAATTGTTCAATGGTCTTTATATTAATCTATCGGAAGTTTATTTTGAATTTTGATGTTCTGGGTTGTTTTTAAAATTTAAAACAAAACTTTATGTTTTAAAAAGAAAAAACCTTCTATATATAATGAAGGTTTTTTAACTCACATATACTATTATTGAAAATCACATTTGATGCCTCTCTCTTTGACCATTTTTAGTAAATACGAATATCTGGTTTTAGCTGCTTGTAAATCATAAATTGTATGGTCAATTAAATCATTATCCGTTACTTCCTGAAATCGGGCTTCTGCTCTTTGCCAGTCTTCTCTCGCATCCTGAAGCATTTTAATCAGTTTATCTTCTTCTGTTATGAGTTGGTCCGGGTTAAATACCTTTGTATAAAGATTTTCTATACGATCTTTAAGGGTTATAATGCCTACTTTTTGGTTTTCCATTAATAAACACCTCTCTTGTTTACCGTTTTTAGCTTCTATATATATTGTATGTTGAATGATTAATTCTAATTAAAATTATTAACAAGAAAGGTTGTTTTATTCATGTTTGTATTAAGTTGTTTCAATTATACAATTATTTTTTTGTTAAAGTGTCTATTTTACCTTTTACCAGAGCTAATAAGTCTTGGACTTTTAGCTCAAACTGACCAGCATTTTTTTACTTTGTTTAATTTTTGATAAATTATTTCAAATATTCTTCTGATAATCAAGGCCTCTCTTCATTATTACAAAATTTTTCTACAAATAATAGGTATTTTTTTATGATTCCATTAATTGTTTCCTGTATTTCTACTTATTGTAATGATATAATACTATAGAGTGTTTTTCTTAAGTTTTTTGGAACAAATTGATAGTAATAATCGTCTAATTTAATAGATTAACGAATTCGTTGTGCAGTCTTGAAGAAGCAATATGAAATTGCCTCTTGTTGTATTGACAACTTTAACCAATTGGCCTTTGGCAATTGGTTAGCTTTATGTACTGCATGATATTACAAAGACAAACCATTACTATGGCACTAAGTAATCAACTAAGGAGAGATGATATGCCGTTACTTGAACTTCAAGATATTACTAAAATTTATAAATTAGGGGATGTGGAAGTCAAGGCCTTGGATCATGTTAGTATATCCATAGAAGAAAAAGATTATGCTTCTATTATGGGCCCATCGGGCTCAGGAAAATCTACACTATTAAATATTCTAGGCTGTTTAGATTTACCTTCTTCTGGTACATATAAATTGTCAGATAAGCATGTAGAAGACATGAGCGATCGTGATCTTTCTTTGACAAGAAACACAATGATTGGTTTTGTTTTTCAAAGCTTTCATTTATTGCCCAATCTTTCATCCATTGGAAATGTAGAATTGCCTTTAATTTATAGAGGGATTCCAGGCAAAGAAAGAAGAGAACTTTGCCAGAAAGCATTAGAAGAAGTCGGGCTTAAAGACAGAGTGAAGCATTTGCCCACTCAGTTGTCCGGCGGACAGCAACAAAGGGTAGCAATTGCACGTGCACTGGTTACTCAGCCTAAATTAATACTAGCCGATGAACCAACCGGAGCATTGGATTCGCACACCGGTGAATCCATCATGCATTTATTTCAGCAACTTAAT
>JAKSCF010000398.1 GCA_022360735.1 Clostridia bacterium | reverse complement strand
GTTGCAGTTTCCGGAAGATGTTGAACTGATAGAAAAACACCCTGATGCAAGGCAATACTTTCTGTTCTCATTCCTGCTGGATATGGAGGATTGTGTGCAGGAATTTATAAGTGAACATGTTGTAGAATAAAAAAGTAATATGCTTGAAATAAGTGATTTCGCTTGTCACATTCATTATATTTATAAATAGAGGTATATTTACTAATCTTCATTTTGAACATTATTTGCAAAATGCTATATTATAATTGACAATTGGGTAGTATAATACATATAATATAAATATGTATTTGCATAATTTTTGCAAAATGGAGGTAATAATATGTTGCTAGAATTTAGAACTAAAAATTTTAAATCATTTAAGAATGAATTAGTTTTTTCAATGATGCCGGCTCCAAAACAAACAGGTCTTAATTATAGTGTCTTAAATGAAAAAATAGGTTCAGAAATGTATAAGGGCTTAAGTTCTGCTGTAATATACGGACCTAATGCTTCAGGCAAATCAAATATTATAGGTGCAATGGAAGTCCTTAAAACAATTATTTTACGTGGAAATATTCGTAATAACGATGGACGAAATATGCCTAATGCCGCAGCTAATACATTGGAATTGATCCCCAATAGTAAAAACAAAGAAAAGCTTCCGATTGATTTTGCAATAAAATTTATTGAGAAAGGTTTAGTGTTTGAATATAATCTATCGCTTGATATTGGTGGATTTTTAGAAGCTGATTATAATCGTAGAATAATATCTGAATCTTTATATATAAATGAAAATCTCATCTTTTCAAGGAGCAATAAATTGGAATTTGGTGACTTTAAAGTTATTAAAAGCTATTTGGTTAATGAATTTGAGGAAAATGCCACAGGAGCAACTACTCTTGCTAAAAGTAACCTGAATAGTGAAGAATTGTTCTTAATGAACGGCTTTAAAGCAATGTTTAGTTCAAAACTAGTCAGCATTATTAGCAGCTGGTTGGAAAATAGATTTATGGTTATCTATAGAGCAGATTCACTTAGTCTAATTAAAAAGTTCTCTGACCCCAAAAAACAAACTGTGTACATTGAGAAAACAACAAATGATGCAGCCAGGGTATTTGGTATCAATTCAAATGCTCTTGGATATATCGGAGCAGAAGATGAAAATGATGCTAAGCTTTGCTCTATTTTTGATGGGAAAGATAATAATACTGCAATAGCTGCAGAACTCTTTGAGTCGTATGGGACAATACGGTTTGTAAATATGTTTCCACTGGTCATAAATGCTTTGATTAATGGCGGAACCTTGGTTGTTGATGAATTTGATGCTTCGCTTCATCCTATGGCAGTGATGAGTATTATTAATATATTTCATAATGATGACATCAATACAAAAAATGCACAGTTGATTTTCAATACTCATAATCCTATTTTTCTAAATTCTAATTTATTTAGAAGAGACGAAATCAAATTTGTGGAACGGGATGATCGGACGCATTGTAGTACTCATTATTCTTTATCTGACTTTGGTACTTCTGGTGATAATGGAGTACGAAAGCATGAAGATTATTTAAAACACTACTTTATAAGTAAGTATGGAGCAATAAAGGACGTTGATTTCACCCCGATTTTTGAAAATATAATAAGTAACAGTAACAGAAAAGAGGTGTAATACATGCCTGTTTTAAAAACTACGCAGAAATATTATTTTTCTGTTGAGGGAGAAACTGAAGATTGGTATTTAAAATGGCTGGAAGATAAAATTAATAACGAATCAGCAGCAAAATATAATGTTTCGATCGATAGCAGAGTTCAAAAAAATCCTTTAAAGCGAGCTAAGTCAATGACTGTATTTGCAAAAACTGAGGTTACACATGTATGTGATTATGAAAGTAATGAAGACATACATACCATTCAGTTCAAAGAAACATTAGATTTGCTGAAAGAAACAAAAAAATTGGGCAAACAAATTAAGTACAATCTGGGATATAGCAATTTTACCTTTGAATTATGGATGGTTCTACATAAAGCAAATTGTAATTCTATGTTCATGCATAGAAAACAATATCTTGACTCAATTAATAAAGCTTTTGATGAAAATTTTGAAAGTCTTGCCCAGTACAAACATGAAACAAATTTTAAGAGAGTGTTAAGAAGAATAAACTTACCTGATGTAAAAGATGCAATTAATAGGTCAAAAGCAATAATGAAAAGAAATATAGAAAATGGATTAGTATTGCAGCAATATAAAGGCTACAAATATTATAGGGAAAATCCATCTCTTACAATTTGGGAAGCAATTGAAAAAATAATGAAAGATTGCGAGCTTCTATAATCAGCCAATGAGTTTGAGATTACAAATATAATCCTCACTATAAACTAAGCCTTTACTTGAGGATTTTATGCAAAATACATACAATGAGATAAATTTGCTAAAAAATTATTTGAAATTTTATAAAAATTCCAATGAAATGACTTTTAATTGCACTTTATAAACAGGAGGTGAAAAAAGTGGACTATGAGCGTATTTCTGAGATGCTTGATAAAACTTTTGCATGGTCAATTCCCCGTACCTTTTCGCGAGAGGAAGCAGAGGAATTGACGCAGGAAATTTTATTTCAGGCGCTCAAAAGCATAGGAGATCTTCGGGATCATAAAAAATTCGAGCCATGGTTTTGGCGGCTTGCCGATATAACACTGAAGGTATTTAAACGTGGCAAAGCGAAAACCCGCAGCTTAATGTCGTTTGACGATGTTACAACCTTGGCATTTGAGGACAAGCATGATTTTGAAATTGATGAAGAATATCAGATTCTACGTCGAAAAATCGCCCAAATGTCCGCTGCCTACCGAGATATTACTGTAATGTATTACTACGATAATTTACCTTTGAATGAAAAAAGAGCAAGAGGCTGGTCTGGTATGAAATCTTTGCTGTAGCAGCAGCGTTTTTAAGTATCCCGGCAATTTTCTGGATGAATGAAATTATTCTTGGCAAAGGAAGCATCATCGTAGATGCAAGGACTAATATGATGATAAGCCAGGTTATGGCGTTTTCGGCACTATCATTAGTTGTTGTTAGGGTTCTGAGGAAAACGTAAAGGTAGTAAATTCTCCACCACCTAGAAATATAATGG
>JAKSCF010000182.1 GCA_022360735.1 Clostridia bacterium | reverse complement strand
TTGCAGCTTATGATGAAATAATCTGGGTTCAAGTATGGAGGAATAAAAAGTGATTGATTTTAAAAAAGAGATAGCAGGAATGCTGGCTTTACAAATAACCGAAATGAACGAGAATGAAATAATGGATATGATTGAAATTCCACCGGATTCTAAAATGGGGGATTACGCATTTCCTTGTTTTAAGCTGGCTAAAATATTTAGAAAAGCCCCTCCTCTAATTGCCAAAGAGATTGTAGAAAAAATAAAAGATGAAGATTTATTAAAAGAAGTTGTCAATACCAATGCGTATGTAAACTTTTTCATTAATCCGGCACTCTTTATAAAGTCCGTATTGGAGGACGTGCATCAGCAGGGGGATGACTATGGAAAAACCAATATTGGAGAAAATAGAAAGGTTATTGTAGAATATTCATCGGTTAACATAGCAAAACCTTTCCATATTGGACATATTAGAAGTACGGTTATTGGAAGTGCATTAAACAATATATATCAATTTCTCGGTTATGACACCGTTGCTATCAATCATTTAGGGGATTACGGCACACAGTTTGGTAAACTGATTGTTGCCTATAAGCTTTGGGGAAACAAAAAAGCCATTGAAGATGATCCAATACCTGAGCTCTTAAAAATATATGTTCAATATCATGAAGAAGCCGAAAAAAATCCGGACTTAGATGAAGAAGCCAGAGGCTGGTTCACAAAGCTTGAAAATGGTGACGAAGAAGCCGTAGAACTTTGGCAGTGGTTTAGAGATGTAAGTCTTAAAGAATTTAATCGAGTTTATGATATGCTGGGTATTCAATTTGATTCTTATGCAGGTGAAAGCTTCTACTCAGATAAGATGCCAAAAGTTTTAGAGACCATGCGTGAAAACGGCATCATGAAAAAGTCAGATGGAGCAGAAATTGTTGATCTAGAAGAGTTTGGAATGCCTCCGGCATTGATTACAAAAAAGGATGGCTCCACTTTATATATTACCAGAGATTTAGCAGCGGCAATTTACAGAAAAGAGCATTATGATTTTTACAAAAATATCTATGTTGTAGGATCACAACAAATTCTTCATTTCCAACAATGGATGAAGATTATAGAATTAATGGGATACGATTGGTCAGATGACTGTATCCATGTACCCTTTGGAATGGTCAGCTTAGGAGAAGGAACCATGTCAACACGTCATGGCAGAGTCGTTTTCTTAGAGGATGTTTTGAAAAAAGCTGTAGAAAAAACCAAAGAAGTTATTCTGGAGAAGAATGTCAATGCAGAGTTAGTGGATGAGGTTTCAAGGCAGGTGGGCATAGGTGCTGTCATATTCCAGGAATTATCCAATAACAGAATCAAAGATTACACCTTCTCTTGGGAAAAAACATTGAGCTTTGAAGGCGAAACAGGACCTTACGTACAATACACTCATGCAAGAGCATGCAGCGTTTTAAGAAATGCTCAGCAGGAATTAGGTATAGACGTGAATTATGATTTGCTGGTAGGTGAAAGCGCGTTTGAACTGGTTAAAGAGTTTTATGATTTCCCAAAAGTAGTGTTGGATGCTGCAGAGAAATATGAACCTTCCGTAGTAACCAGACATATTATAGATATAGCGCAAGCTTTTAACAGATTTTATCATGAGCATCATATTATTGTTGATGATGCGGAAGTTCAAAAATCCCGCTTATTAATTGCTCATGCAACCAAACAAGTCATAGCCAACGGTTTAAGGTTATTAGGAATAGAAGCACCGGAAAGGATGTAAATATGAGATATGAAGGAAGTATCTACAGGCCGCCAAGTGAGGCCCATAGTTTAATATTACAGATTACCATAGGATGTGCACATAATAAATGTACTTTTTGCAGTATGTTCATAGATAAAAAGTTTAGAATAAGAAAATTGGAAGATGTCATTGAAGATATAGAATATGCTAAATTACATTATGGGACCATCAAAAGATTTTTCCTGGCAGATGGGGATGCCTTAGTGTTAAAAACCGATCATTTGATAACGATTCTGGATCATATCAAGAGACTTTTCCCTGAGTGTGAAAGAATAGGAATATATGCCACACCTCAGGACATCTTACGTAAGAGCCCTGAGGACTTAAAGCGTTTACACGAGCATGGCCTGGGTATTGCCTACGTGGGTGTAGAATCCGGAAGCGAACAAATATTAAAGGATGTCAAAAAAGGTGTAACGAGAGATGAAATCATTGAATCCGGTAAAAAAATAAATGCCTCCGGTATAGATCTATCCATTACACTGATTTCCGGTCTTGGAGGCAAAGACCAATGGCGAGAGCATGCTGCGGAAACGGGAAAAATAATAAGCGAGATGAATCCAAAATATGTAGGACTTCTCACTTTAATGTTAGAGCCGGGTACGGAGCTTTATAAAGACATACAAGATGGCAAGTTTCAGGTATTAACGCCTGAAGAAGTGTTGTATGAAACTGAGGAAATGATAAAGCATATTAATGTTTCAAAAGAGTGTATTTTTAGAAGCAATCATGCATCCAATTATTTTTCATTAAAGGGTACTTTGCCTGATGATAAAGAAAGGTTATTGCAACAAATTAATTCAGCGAAACACAATACCGGTATGTTTAAGGATGAAAGATTTAGAATGTTATAGAATTTAAAAAAGCAGGCACAGCCTGCTTCTTATATTATCCTTCGTTATCTTTATTTTCTTCGTCATCTTTAAGACTTTGTGGATCGGTCTTATGGTAAATCCTGTTACTATGAGATTTTATTCTATACACGTCTTTACATAATCTTTTTATACTATCTTGGATATATTGCATATCGTCACTATTAATATTGTAATACAAAAATAAATCATCGAAGTCTCTTTTAAATTTATTCATTTTTTGAAGTGTTTCAACAAACGAATCAAACTTATGACTATTTCTTGCATTGTTAATTTGATCCATATCATTGGTTATGTTTTCTACTACTTGGTGCTCAGAATCATATTCCCCGATAATCAGTTGATAAGGCTTGATTCGCTCTAATAAAAAAGTATTATCAGGATTTCTATGATATAAATAAGTAACTCTGAAGTCATCTTTTTCAAATCGAGCAAAAACCATAAGCCCGTCCATATCGATAACTTCTGCTCCCATATCTTTTAAAGACTGTAGAGAAAGTTCGTGCAAGACAATTTTAGAAGAAAAATGCATGTATACACACTCCTTTCAGTATTTTAATTATAGCATATGTTGGTTATACTGTACAATCATTTTGTAAATATGTGAATATACCCGATGCCTATATGTTATAATACTATAAAAAAATAAGGCAGGAAAACAACCTTGAATATTTTACTCACATCATTAAATTCTAAATATATTCATACCAATTTGGCCCTAAGATATTTATATGAAACCGCAAAAGATTTCCAAGATAAAATCCAAATAAAAGAGTTTACCATCAATCATGAAGAAGACTACATCTTTAGTGAGATTGTACGAGAGCAGTACGATATTATCTGTCTTTCATGTTATATTTGGAACATTACTAAAATTTTATACCTAACCTCTAATATAAAAAAAGTCAACAAAGACGTTATCATTATCCTAGGCGGACAGGAAGTCAGCTTTGACTCTGAGCATATAATAGAAGAAAACCCTCAGATTGATTATATCATCAGAGGTGAAGGAGAAAAAACCTTTATAGAGCTGATGCATTTTTTGACTGAGGGAGAGGGAAAAATTGAAGCAATAAAAGGTATCACATATCAAATAGAGCGTGAGATCATCTCCAATGAAGAACGAGAATTGATTCAAGATTTGGATGAAGTATCTTTTCCTTATGGTCATTATTTTCCCTATGAAAATAGAATCATATATTATGAAACATCCAGAGGCTGCCCACACCATTGCAGCTATTGTATGTCTTCGGTGATCAGAGGGGTAAGGTACTTTTCTTTAGAAAGAGTTAAAAAGGATTTAAACTTCTTTATAAAAAATCATGTACAACAAGTCAAATTTGTAGATAGAACGTTTAATGCCAATCAAAAAAGATGCATGGCAATCATGCAGTACATTTGTGAAAACGATAATGGAAAGACCAACTTTCATTTTGAGATGAATGGTGACCAGATAGATGAAGCAATGCTGAGTTTTCTAAAAACCGTTAGAAAAGGTTTGTTTCAGTTTGAGATCGGTGTTCAAACGACAAATCCCAAAACCATTGAAGCCATCAATAGAAAAACAGACTTTGAGAAGATCAAATATAATGTAAAAAAACTCAATCAATATGGCAATATTCATTTACATTTGGATCTGATTGCCGGACTGCCTTATGAAGATTATAATCGCTTTTTAAAATCTTTTAATGATGTTTATGACACTCAGCCCCATAATCTTCAGCTGGGATTTTTAAAATTATTAAAAGGTGCAAAGATCAGAGAGGAAGCGGATCAACACGGGTACATCTTTAGAGCCCAAGAACCCTATGAAATACTGAGCAATCAATACTTATCCCATCATGATTTAATTCGATTAAAAAGAATAGAGGATATGCTGGATAAGTTTTATAATCGTTCCGGATTTCAAACGACTCTAAAATATATCGTAACCAATTACTATGAGCAGCCAAGCGATTTTTATGAAGACTTGGCTGAATATTGGCATGCAAACGGGTATCAGCACGAGGCACATAACAAAAAGGCATTGTATGAACTTCTAAAGGCATTTTGTATCAAGAAAAATGCTTCTGAAGAATTACTAGATGAATTGTTACTTTATGATAAAATGCTTATATCTCAGCAAGGTCAAATACCACATGGTTCGGCTGATTTTACAAAATCCATTCATAATATATTGCATCATCAGGAATTTAGAACCAACTTTATGCCCAGCTATGAGCATCTAAAAGTAAAAGAAATAAAAAAGAAAATAAGTTTCCAAATATTTCAATATAATGTTTACCAATATGCTGTTAATGGCGATAATCTAAATAGACACAAAAATCTATGTATTTTTGATTATAACCTTAAAGATATTAAAGAGCAGGCAAAAGTGTACTGTCTAAACTGGGAATTAGCAGAAAAATATGCTTATGCACAAAAGCAGTTTTAAAACAAGCTATGACATACATAAAATAAAGGAGGATAAAATATGGACCAGGTTTATAAATATTTAAAGCAGTATATAGATGAACTGGTATTTATCACGCTTGATAACCATGTAACACAACAAAAAAAAGATATTAGCTTTCTAAAAGGTATTCCATTACCCATTTCAGTAAAAAACATTACTCAGCAGATTAGTCAAGAAGAGGTAGATAATATTCCTTTTGATGCCTTTGTAGAGGGAATGATCTATGTTTTAGGCGTGGACTACAACTTTAAATACAATGAGCAGTATAAAAAGTTTTTATATCTTGCAAATGAAAATATAGAAGAATACATTTTATATAAGGGCTTAAAATTTGCGGATGAAGAAAAGCTATATGAGGCTGCTGTTCACTTTAGAGCGGTATTCAATATGGATGAAAGAAATTTAAATGCCATGTATAACTATGGCAAGTGCTGCAGAGATATCTTTGATAGAAGCAAAGAGTTAGAGGAAAAGAAAACTTTTAAAAATGAATCTATCAATATGTTTGAAAGCTTAGTAGGATATTATCCGGATTTTAATGAATCCTATTACTTTCTGGGCTTCTTTTACAGCAATCAGAAAATGTTTGAAAAAGCAAGACTTACCTGGGAAAAATTCTTAAGCCTAAGTAAAGACGAAGAAAAAAGAGAAGAAGTGGTGCTCAAGCTTAAGGAAATTGAGGACTATGTTGTTTATGAAAAAGGTTACAGCCTTGTGTTAAACGGTAATGGTGAAAAGGGGCTGGAGCTGCTTCTGCCTCTGGAGGATAAATATTCTCAGTGGTGGAACCTGTTATTCTTCATAGGTTTAGCCTATAGAAATTTAAACCAATTTAATGAAGCGATTCCATATTTTAAAAAGGTTCTATTAAATAAACCGTCGCAAGTGGATGCGATGAACGAATTAGGGCTGTGTTACATGTCTGTAGAAGATTTGGATAACGCTGAAAAATACTATAAGAAAGCCCTTTTAATCAAAGAAGATCACGAAATATTATGCAACTTAGGCGTCGTATATATTTATAAAGAAGACTATGAAAAGGCACTGGATTATCTGGAAAAATCAGCAGCAATTTGCCCCGAAGATGAGATTGTTATGCAATGGCTTAAGAAACTGAATGAAATAACACGTTGAATTCATGGACAAATTCATATAAAATGTAATAGTTAGCAAGAAATGAAGTAAGGGGGAAATAGAGCATGAAGAAACTTCTTACGGGAAATGAAGCCGTAGCAAGAGGGGCTTATGAGGCAGGTGCGGTCTTTGCATCAGCTTATCCCGGCACACCAAGTACAGAAATATTGGAAAATATTGTACAATACAAAGATGATATATACTGTGAATGGGCACCCAATGAAAAAGTAGCAATGGAAGCATCTATTGGTGCGGCTATTGCAGGTGCCAGATCTCTTGCGGCAATGAAGCACGTAGGTGTAAATGTCGCAGCAGACCCGCTGTTCACATTTGCTTATACAGGCACAAATGGCGGATTTGTTCTGGTATCTGCAGACGATCCGGGTATGCACAGTTCTCAGAACGAACAAGATAATCGTAATTATGCCAAATTTGCAAGAGTTATGATGTTAGAGCCTTCTGATAGTCAAGAGGCAAAGGA
Source organism: Clostridia bacterium (assembly GCA_022360735.1). Next base: position 2,302 of record JAKSCF010000182.1, on the reverse strand, counting down.
TTTTACGGCTTTAGCATTTGAATTAAGTGAAAAATATGATACACCGGTATTAATTCGTTTGACCACACGTATATGCCATAGTAAGAGTGCGGTGGAATTTAAAGACAGAAAAGAAGCTAAAGTAAAAAAATACGAAAGAAATATTCCTAAATATATCGCAACACCGGCTAACGGAAGAGGGCTTCGCGTAGAATTAGAAGAAAGATTACAAAGATTAACCGAATTTAGTAATGAAACGGATTTAAACAGCCCGGAATACAATGATACCAAAATAGGTGTCATCAGTTCAGGCGTTGCCTATCAATATGCTAAAGAAGTATTTGGAGATAGTGCGTCATACCTTAAACTGGGATGTACTTTCCCATTGCCGATGGAAAGAATAAAAGCGTTTGCAGATAAAGTCGATACACTTTATATTATTGAAGAATTAGATGGATATATTGAAGAGCAATTGAAAATGGAAGGCATTGATTGTATTGGCAAAGACAAAATACCATCCATTGGAGAGCTGAATCCGGATATTGTGAGAAAAGCAGTTTTAGACAAAGAGAATGCAACCATCAGCGTAGATGTAAAAGCAGTTGGAAGACCTCCCACAATGTGTGCAGGATGTCCTCATAGAGGGATATTCTATGTACTTTCTAAGCAGAAAGACCTTATGATTACAGGAGATATCGGATGCTATACACTTGGTTCTGCCGATCCTTTGAATGCTATGGATACATGTATTTGTATGGGAGCGAGTATAAGTGCCGGTCACGGAGCAGCTAAAATATTTGAAAGATATGGTGACAAAACAAAAGTAGCAGCAATAATTGGAGACTCAACATTCTTCCATTCAGGTGTTACCGGCTTAATGGATATTGTATATAATAAGGGTAATTGTACAACCATTGTTTTAGATAATAGAATTACAGGTATGACCGGACATCAAGAGAACCCCGGTACAGGATATACTTTGATGGGAGATAAAACGGCAGAAGTAGACATACCTGCGTTATGTAAAGCGGTAGGATTAAAAGATGAAAATATTTTTGTAGTGAATCCTCTCAACATCTCAGAAACAGAAAAAGCAGTTGATACGGCATTAAATTGCACAGAGCCTTCTGTTATTATTACCAAATGGCCCTGTGCATTAAAAAGATTTTCCGAAGAAGATAAAAGAGATTATGCGTTAGACAGAAATATATGTACGGTAGATGAAGAAAAATGCAAAGCTTGCAAGATTTGTATCAAAACCGGATGTCCCGCGATTTCGTTTGATGAAAAAGCTAAAATAAATCCGGATATGTGCACAGGCTGTGATGTCTGTTTACAAGTATGTCCATTTGATGCCATTGAAAAGGTGGGTGAATAAATTGTCTGATGTTAAAAATATACTATTAGTAGGAGTCGGTGGGCAAGGGACTATACTAGCCAGTAAAATCCTTTCCTACGCGCTTTTAGAGGCTGGATACGACGTAAAAATGTCTGAAGTACATGGTATGGCACAAAGAGGTGGAAGTGTAACCACACAGATCAGATTCGGTAAGAAAGTATATGCACCTATTATAGGAAAAGGTGAAGCAGATATTATTGTTTCATTTGAAAAAATGGAAGCCGTTAGATGGATAGAATTTTTGAAGCCGGATGGAAAAATCGTTGTAAACGATTATGAAATTCCATCAGCGCCTGTTTTAATTGGAAAAGCAGAATATCCGGAGGGCGTATTAGAAGCATTAAAAGAAAGTGCAGATACTACAATATTTAAAGCGGCTGATATTGCTAAACAATTGGGCAATATTAAAACCATGAACATTGTATTATTAGGTGCGCTTGTAAAAGCTATGGGCTTAGACAATTTAGATTGGGATAAAGCCATAAAATCCAACGTGAAAGAGCATTTAATCAACATTAATATTAATGCTTTTAACGAAGGTATAAAGCAGATTTAAAAAAAAATCAAAAAAAGTTAAATTTACTGTTGACACATGCTTAAATATGTATTATAATTTCTATTGTCGCTAAAAACACGACAATAACAAAACAAGTTGGTCCAAAGTAGCTCAACGGTGGAGCACTCGGCTGTTAACCGATAGGCTGTGGGTTCGAATCCCACCTTTGGAGCCATGTGCCGGGGTGGCGGAACTGGCAGACGCACAGGACTTAAAATCCTGCGATCCTTATCGATCGTACCGGTTCGATTCCGGTCCCCGGCACCAAATTAAGTATCGCGGAGTGGAGCAGCTGGTAGCTCGTCGGGCTCATAACCCGAAGGTCGGGGGTTCAAATCCTTCCTCCGCAACCAATTAAATAATAAGAA
>JAKSCF010000366.1 GCA_022360735.1 Clostridia bacterium | reverse complement strand
GATTTACCGCTATTTTTGATAGTGGTGTCAAAAGAAGTGGTGTTTTTGCTTGTCGGCGGACACCGCTTTCTTTTTTATTCTTTTTCTTCTAATCTCTTTATGCCACGCCTAATTGCTTCATTTTTACTTATTTGATTTTTCTCAGAATACTTTTCTAAAATATCACTATGTTCTTTATCCAGTCTAATAGTTAGGCGTTTGTCTTTTGGATTATCAGAAAAAGGTCTACCAACTTTTTTTGTTATGTTGTCCACCTCCTTAAAATTGTTGGGTGACAATTATCATTATAATTGATGTCACCCTTTAATTCAAGGTTTATTGTAAATTTTTTACAATAATACGAACTAATTAGGCTTAGCGATCTCTAGTCCTAAGCTATAAAAAGTAATTAAACAACCTCTCATAATCGAAAGATTGTTTAGTATCATTTGGAGTAAATTTAGGATTTAAACAACATAGTACTTTTGTTCTTCTATATCTTTTATTGAACAATATGGGTGAGGATATCTTCCTTGTATTGTGGTATAAGATTTCATATACCATTTTGAATTAATCTGAACGGATTCCACTGGACAGCAGTTTAGGCAAGCATAACACATATAGCACAGGATAGTATCATTCCAGTTAGGTTTTCTATCCATCATCTCAATTTTATTGGCTAAACAAACTTTTTTACAAATACCGCAACCCGTACAATTGGAATCTGTATAAAAATAATTTTTAATACTTTTTGATTCCATTAATTTAGTTGCAAAAAGCGTAATCTTTTCTAGAATATAGTTGTATTTAAAGCTATATTCCTTATCTCTTTGATGGCTTATTTGCTTATTGATTACTATTTTTTGAATCATGTCTAATTTTTCATTTATTTCTTCCTCTTTATTTAAAAGTTCTTCTTTTGTAGGAACATAAAATTCGTGACTTTTATTATTTTTATTGAGTAGTTTTGGATCATTATTGAACATTGTTATATGAAAATGTGCGTTTAATTCTTTATTTTGTTTTTTCAATATTTTGTTCATTTCTTCTAATATTCTGCTAGTTGTTCCACCTCGTGTTGCTATAGCAAAAATATAACCGGTTAAAGTCAAGTCGATTTTCTCTAAAAATTTTTTGACAGCATTTGGGAATGTCGGCCCTTGTAGTGGAAAAATAATACCAATAGTATCTGCATTTGTTTTAATTATTTTTTTATTTAATAAACTAACAATTGGGATTAACTTTGAATCAGGCATTAATTTTTGCAATTTTTTCGCAATATAAAGAGAATTTCCTGTTCCGGAGAAATAGTAAATGTCTGTACTCATTTATATCACCTTCTATAATGCAAATAGCATTATTTCCTTTCTTTATATATAATGTTTTTTAAACGTTGTGGATTAATTTCTTCACCAACAAATAATAAAAGTAAACCTATGGTTTACTTTTATTATTATTTATATTTAGTTAATTGTCAAGTTCGTTTTTCTGTTCAGTATAAAATGTATTCTTCTTGTCTCGATCTCATTTGTTCCAATAATAGTTTAGTTTTATAAATCAGTTGGTTGTTGGTAATGGTATTTGCAATAGTCTCAAAAAGTCCTTTTGAGATTCTATCTCTCTTTCTGTAATAAACTTTATAAAATCAAGATCATTGTCATGAGCTTTTTCCAATAGCTCAATGTACTCATTTCGTAAAACAGGTTCAGCTATTTCTTTTTGAATATTTTCCTTTTTAGCTACAGGGTATTTTGACCCAGAGATAAAAAGCCGTTAGAATTACTAGATGTTACGGATTCGGAAAAAGGGCTTTGAAAAAACTTTTAATATTATCAATTAAAACGCGTTTTCCAATTTTTTGAAACGCTTCACTGTAAGTAGGATAAGGATGGATCACTTTAGATATTTTTGACATTTTAATACCTAAAGTTTTGATAACTTGTATTTCACAAATCATTTCACCGGCTCTGTTGCCTAGTATACTTGCACCTAAAACCCTTCCATTTTTTGAAAGTATCAGCTTGATTAAACCAACTTCATTTGGGCTGGTTTTGGCTCTATCAATATCATCATAGCTTAATTCATAAACCCTTACTTTATCACCATATTTCTCCTTAGCTTCCTTTTCAGTCATTCCTGCTCTGCCAAGCTCGGGTTCGGTATAGGTACACCAAGCAACGTGCTGATATTTCATTTTTCTTTTTATAGGTAAAATAGCATTTTGAAGGGCTAAGTTCCCTTGAGCATTTGCCATATGAGAAAATTGATAAGGGCCTGCTACATCTCCAATAGCAAAAATGCCTTTAACATTGGTCTGCATATATGGATTAACTTTAATTTTTCTCTTATCATGTTCAATATTTGCATTTTCCAGTTTTAATGCTTCAATATTTGGTTTTCTTCCGGTAGCAACCAGTATCCCATCACCGGAAACAATTTTTTCACCTTGCAATGTTTCTAATCTGATTTTCTTTTTGCCTTCTTCTTCCAATACTTCTATTGCATTGGCATTGGTATGAATTTTTACCCCTTCTTTTTCCAGTCGGTTCTGAAGCAGTTGTGCAAACTCGGATTCTTCTCGAACTAAAATCCTTTCAGCCCTCTGAATGATTTCTACTTCAATGCCTATTCTATTAAGGGCTTGACTTAATTCTACACCTATGGGGCCGCCACCTAAAATCAAGATTTTTTTAGGTAAATCTTTTGACAAGAATATGTTCTCATTTGTAAGATAATCAACATTCTTTAAGCCTTTTATAGGTGGAACAAATGGTGATGATCCTGTGGTGATAATGATTTTATCGGCTGTGATTTGCTGACCATTCACTTCTATTGTATTGGAATTAACAAAAGAAGCTGTTCCATTTATATATTCTACGCCATCTTCTCGAAGCTTTTCTACACTTTCGCCTTGATAAACGGATTCGCTTATACCTCTAATTTTTTCTAATATTTCTTTTACATCTGGTTGGTAATCTACATACTTGTTAGTCCTGTGGATATCTTTTGAAATATTGATTAATGCTTTACTGGGAATACAGCCGGACCAAGTACACTCGCCTCCGGGTTTACCTTTTTCTATGAGTGTAACCCTCTTATTGAACCCAAGGGCCGTATACACCGCTGTTAATCCACCTGCTCCGCCTCCAATAACTACTATATCTGTTTTTTTCATTTCTCATCCACTCCTTAATATGATGGCTTCCTCTAAAAACAAACATTAACATCCGGCTTATGATTTCCTAAGAATCTTCAGTGCTTCTATATAGCGTTGAAAAGCAGTAACTATGACTAAAGCCGTAAATATAACGGCAATTGTATTTAAAGCATCTCTAAACATAATCATTAAGGATAAAAAAATAAATGTTTCTGTTCTTTCTGTTAATCCGGATTGATAGTAGAATGATTTTTCAGATTTGATTTCAGATAATGTTCCCACCACTAAGAAGATGGTGATACATAATACAATGCTTGAATTCAGCATGATTAAAGCAAGCCTTGAACCGGGCTCTAAAACAGCTAAAGCAATAATCACACCTTGTTCAACAGCTCTGTCTGAACAAATATCCATCAAAGTCCCTAATGAAGACTGTTCTTTTTTTATTCTTGCAATGGTGCCGTCCAATGCATCCATCAATCCGGAAATCCATAAAAGGATAACGGCAATGATGGATTGGTTTAAAAAAATAAATACCACTGAAGTCAATCCCACTATAAAGGAAAATATGGTCATCATATTGGCTGAAAATCCCAGTAGGATGAATACTTTTGCCAATTTTTCTATCAGAGGTTGTACCAGATTTCTTCCACTTGAATCTAACAAAACTCACACCTCTTTTCCTTTAATCTTCTTATACAACAAAGGTATAATGATTAATATTGCCATTAATATAACAGCAAGCAGAAACTGAAATGATTGAGGATTTTGCAAAGAATCTCCCATAAAGTTATATACAAAAGTTCCCGGTATAATGCCTATAACTGTGGCTAAAACAAAGTGCTTAAAATGCACTTTTGACAGTCCTGACCAATAGCTGACGGCATCGAATGGAAATATAGGAATCAATCTCATAATCAGTACTGCATAAAAACCTTGTGCTTCTATTTTATTATCTAATTTGGTCAATTTATTTCCTAACAATTGTTCAACCGCTTCGCTCCCTAATTTTCTGGCTGTCAAAAAGGCTAAAATGGCGCCTAAAGAAGCACCTACAACCGTGTAAACGGTTCCAAATAATGCTCCAAATGCTAAACCTCCGCCTAGGGATAATATAGAAGCCGGAAATAAGGTAATAGGTCGAAGGGTATACAACAATATATAAACTATGGGCGCAATCCAACCAAAAGAAAGAATAAATGCTTTAATCCTCTCTGGAGAAATATGGTTAAGACCTATGTTATGAACTAATAAAACGCCAAATAAAATCATCAGAATCAGGCTTATAATTTTAATATACTTATTCATTTTCTTTACCTCCAATGATTCTTATTTTTTCCGGCCTATAAGAAATGATCACATCGTCACCTACATTGAATAACTCATCCTCTACATGGTAAGCATTCATCAGTTTTTCATTATGACAAACGGTGATGCTTAGAAATCCTTGTAAGTATTTCACCTCTTTTACTTTGCCTCTCAATGTCATCCATGATTCTGCTTCTTTTCTTTTACTTACCCTTAAAGACTCCGGAGGAATCACAATATGGATTGATTTTGAGTTTTGGCAATAATTGTCGATTTCTAATATCATATCATTGCTGTAGAATTTTCCGTTTTTGATTTCACCGTTAAAAATATTTTTTCCATATAAAAGTTTGGCAACATATTCATTTTTAGGATTTTCATATAATGTCTTAGGCGTATCCACTTGAATGATTTGGCCATTTCTCATGACGCCTATTCGATGGGCTAAATAAAAAGCTTCTTGATAATCATGGGTAACAAATAATGTTGTCAGTTGATATTCATGGTGAATTTTTAGTATCAAATCTCTCATTTTTTCTCTTAGATCAGGGTCTAATGAGCTTAAAGGTTCATCCATAATCATCAAATCAGGCTGAAAAATAATGGCTCTTGCCAAAGCAACCCTTTGTTGTTGGCCGCCGCTAAGTTCATATGGTGCTTTATTTTCTATGCCGGGCAATTCTATGGCATTGAGTATTTTTTTAACACTTTCTTTGCGTTCCTTTTTACCAATCCCTCTCATTTTCAGAGGGAACGCTATATTTTCACCTACGGTCATATGAGGAAATAATAACGCATTTTGAAAAACCATACTGCTATTTCTTTCTTCTGCAACTACTTTCGTGATATCCCTGT
>JAKSCF010000707.1 GCA_022360735.1 Clostridia bacterium | reverse complement strand
TCTCAAATAATAACAAGTGGTAAAAAAAAGGGAGCTTTTAGCTCTCTTATTTTTTTAGAAAGATGTTGTAATTATTTAAAAACCGTATACAATAAATAGGTAGTATATTCCTATATGAAATATCGATACTTTTAAGGAGAAAAAATGATTAAATTAGGTGAGATTCAAAATTTGTATGTAAAAGAAATGAAACCTATGGGTGTATATCTATCTGACTTAGATAATGAATATGAAAAAGTTCTTCTGCCTTTAAAACAAGTTCCTGAAGATGCTGATTTGGGCGATGAGATAGAAGTATTTGTTTATAGAGATTCAAATGACAGAAAGATCGCTACAACAAAAAAACCTTATCTTACTCTCAATGATGTTGCAGAACTAAAAGTGGTAGAAGCAACTAAGATAGGAGCTTTTATGGATTGGGGACTGGAAAAGGACTTGTTCTTACCATTTAAAGAACAAACTTATAGAGTGAAACAAGGAGAAACATGCTTAGTAGGGTTATATATTGATAAAAGCAATCGGTTAAGCGCAACAATGGATGTTTATAAAATGCTAAGCAGTGATTCGCCCTATAAAGTAAACGATAAAATAAAAGGCACTATCTACAATATTAAAAAAGAAATAGGGGCTTTTGTTGCAGTAGATAATCAATATCAAGGACTAATACCTTATAAAGAATTATTCGGTAATTATCGACGCGGGGATAAAATTGAAGCTAGAGTTCGACAAGTAAGAGAGGATGGCAAATTAAATCTTTCCTTGAGAGATAAAGGGAAGGTCCAAATGGATGAGGATGCTGCTGTCATCTTTGAGAAAATGTCTTTGAACAATGGCATACTATTATTAAATGACAATAGCGACCCTGAGCGCATTAAAACAGAACTTAATATGAGTAAAAGAGCTTTTAAAAGGGCCGTAGGGAGATTGTTTAAAGAAAAGAAAATAAAGTTTACAGAAGAAGGAATAGAATTGAATAAAGACTAAAAAATAAAAAAGAATTGTACAAAATCAATTCTTTTTTATTTTTAAAAAATTTCTCCAAAACATATTGACAATCATCTATGTATTGGTATATTCTACATATAGACAACCATCTATGTAACAGCTGAACAATTGCTTAACTATTGTTCCACTATCGCTTAACTATTGTTTAACTATTGTTCTACTATCGCTTTACTATTGTTTAACCATTGTTCCACTATCGTTTGAAAGAAAGAAGGTTTGCGTATGAGTGATACACCTTTTGATGAAAAAATAATAATATTTAAAGCACTGTCGGATTTTAACCGATTGAGGATTATGGATATACTTTCTTGTGGAGAGATTTGTGCGTGTAAGATCCTTGAAGATTTTGATATCACACAGCCTACTTTATCTCATCATATGAAAGTATTAATGGATTGCCGGTTGGTTATTGGGCGAAAAGAAGGTAAATGGATGCACTATTCAATTAATAAAGAAAAAGTAGATGAGTTTATTGAGTTTATCCAATACTTAACCAATGATAAAGAAAATTGTATTTGTAAAGTGGAAAGAGGTAGAAATGATGAATAAAGGTATAAGTTTCTTTGAGAAATATTTGACGGTTTGGGTAGGACTCTGCATGATTACGGGAGTGTTAATAGGTATTTATTTACCTGCCGTCCCAGAACTTTTAAGTCAGTTTGAATACGCATCTATATCTATACCGGTTGCCATTCTCATATGGTTAATGATTTATCCAATGATGCTAAAGGTAGATTTTGCAAGCATTATTAATGTTAGAAATAACCCTAAGGGTTTAGTTGTGACTTGGGTGACCAATTGGTTCATAAAGCCTTTTACGATGTATGGAATTGCTTCACTTTTTTTCTTTATCATTTTTAAGGGTTTGATTCCTCCTGACATTGCACGCCAATATTTGGCCGGAGCAGTTTTATTGGGTGCAGCACCATGTACCGCTATGGTCTTTGTTTGGAGTTATTTAACTAAGGGAAATTCCGGATATACCCTTGTACAGGTGGCAACCAATGATTTGATTATTTTAGTTGCGTTTACACCCATTGTTGCATTTTTATTGGGGGTAAGTAATATAGCCGTACCGTGGAATACACTTATTTTATCGGTAGTACTGTTTGTTGTTATTCCCCTTACTGCAGGATGGATAACCAGAGTACATGTGACTAAGAAAAAGGGCCTGCAATACTTTGAAGAGCAATTTATTCCTAAATTTGGGGATGTTACCATTGTTGGATTGTTATTGACTTTAGTTATTATTTTTTCCTTCCAGGGAGAAATCATTGTCAACAACCCATTACACATTGCATTAATTGCAGTGCCCCTTACCATCCAGACCGTATTTATTTTCTTCATTGCATACATTTGGGCGAAACTATGGAAAATACCTCATGAAATCGCAGCACCTGCAGGTATGATTGGTGCCAGTAACTTTTTTGAGCTGGCAGTAGCAGTAGCCATATCCATATTTGGTTTGAAATCACTTGCGGCATTGGCCACTATAGTAGGTGTTCTGGTAGAAGTTCCTGTTATGTTAATGTTAGTTGCAATAGCAAATAAAACCCGCCATTGGTTTGTAAATTAATATAATTTCTTATTAGGCTTTACAATTTAAAATATTAGACTAGTTGAATTAAGTACTCGTTAATTGAATGCAGGTGTATGAATATTTGTTTCTTGTGTTAATTTTCTCCAAATTAATGCGATAACGAATATTTATGCGCCTGCATTCAATTTATCGACAATCTGACTTATCTTATTGATAAAATGTGTCTTTTTTTTCGAAAAAATATATATAATATTTAAAATTTACTTTACAATTGTATTAAGTTCATAACTTTGGGAGGTTATATGATGAGTAAGTTTAAGTATGCTTTTTTGTTGAATTCAGAGACCCTAACGCCTGAAAATTATACAGGCACTATTGAATCGGATACCTTTATTGCTAGTGTGTATGCTGTTAATTCAATGGAAATGGCATGTGAAACTTCAAAAAAACTGATTGACGATGGTGTTCAACGCATTGACTTATGTGGTGATTTTGATGAGGAGAAATCAGAACAGATTAAGTCTTATGTAGGCAAGTCATTTGACATTGCTTATGTAAAGTACACTGAATCAGAAAAGGAAAAATATAATGCTTTAGGAGATGATATTGATACATACGGCATTATCATTAAAGAAGAAGGCTATGACCCTAACCAACATTTTTTAGATCTTAAGTCTGATGAACTATATACTCGGGTGGTATGCGTCGGTACTATGGATGAAGCCTGCCGGCAGGCAAAAAAAATGGTAGAAAGTGATATTGCTTTTATTGAGTTATGCAGTAATTTTAATGAAAAAGCCGGAAATAAAATCGTGGATGCCATAAATGGTAAAATACCCGTAGGGTATGGGGGATAAAAGACTGAACAATGGTGGAACGATGGCTGAACAATAGTTAAGCAATGGTTGAACGATAGCTGAACAATGGCGGAACAATTGTTTTACAATCGTTTAATGATTGTTCCACTATCGCTTAACTACCGTTTAACTATTGCTTACCTATGTTCCTAATCTTCTATAATAGATCCGTCTGTACCAATGGTTACGATGCTCCAAGGTATCATTTTACCGCTATTTTGCAGTGCTTGAATAGCAGCGTTGGATAGACCGCCGCAACATGGTACTTGCATTCTCAAAACCGTAACACTCTTAATATTATTCATTTTAATAATATCTGTTAATTTTTCTGAGTAATCAACGTGGTCCAGCTTAGGACAACCTATAAGAGTAATTTTATTTTTCATAAAATCATTATGAATATTGCCGTATGCAAATGCTGAACAATCGGCTGCAACTAATAAATGAGCGTTATTAAAGTATGGTGCATTAGGAGGTACGAGTTGTATTTGGCAGGGCCACTGATTAAGCTGTGACATAACCGGCTCAGTAGACTTTGTTTCTACAGGTTGTTCTTTTCTTTGTATTGTTTTTGAATGAGTGCCTGGACAGCCACAAGCTAAGTTAGGCACTTCCACTGATTTTTTTTCTTCCATATGTTTTTTAACAGCCGCCTCATCAAAGGCAGCAGCTTCTCTTTCTTCCATCGTAATAGCTCCTGTTGGACATTCCGGCAGGCAATCACCTAAACCGTCACAATAAGATTCAGAGACTAATTTGGCTTTTCCGTCAATCAATTGAAGCGCGCCTTCATGACAAGCATCAATACATATTCCGCAACCGTTACACTTATCTTCATCTATTTTAATAATATTTCTTTTCATGTTTACATCTCCTTTTCAATTTTTTAATATTTTGTGTTGTTTGTAAAGTAATTATAATATAATAGAAAAAGAAAATCGGTAGCTTTGGCTACAAAATGAGGTGATAGCATGTATGAAAAATGGATCAATGTTCTTTCTAAAACATTACTTTTTAAAGACATACAAGCGGAACATCTAATGAGTATGGCACAATGCATACAGCCTAGAGTATGTCACTATAAAAAGCATGAATACATTGCAATAGCTGGTGACGATTTTGAAGGAGTAGGTATTATATTATCGGGGGCTGCTTCAGTGATAAAAGAAAATGCAGCTGGAAATCGTGTCATCATTTCTATGTTAGATGAAAGTGATATGTTTGGTGAAATGGCTGCTTTTTCAAGTTTAACTAAGTGGCCGGCATCCGTTCAGGCTCAAAACCCTGTAACTGCATTATTCATTCCGGGAGAAAAAATTGTAGGAAGCTGCCCAAATGCATGCGTTGGTCATAAAAAGCTCATTATCAATATGTTGAAAATTATATCAGAAAAAGCATTGATGCTGAATAAAAAAGTAGATTACCTATCCATTAAAAGCATGAGAGGTAAAATCAGTACATACTTATTGGAGCAATACAACAAAGCCGGCAGCTTAATATTTATGCTTCCAATGAATCGTAATGAACTAGCCGATTTTTTAAATGTTTCCAGGCCGTCCATGTCTCGAGAGATGAGTCGATTAAGAGATGAAGGCATCATTGATTATTACATGTCATCTATTAAGATTAAGGATTTAGAAACCCTTAAAAAAATGACCGAATAACTTAAATGTTTTCTTCCTTCTTAAATTTTTTCTTGACATAAAAAATGACAAGAGAGGCCAATGGCAGAATGATCTGAAAAGGGATGGTGTAAAAAATATAAATTTGTTCATAAAACAAAGTAACATCGGAATCGTTCATGTTAAGGGCTCGAATGGTGAGAGCGATGGATAAAACTGTTATTGGAAGCAATATGGTTTTGTAATCTTTTATATTTAATAACTGGGATAAGCAAATCATAAAAGCATAAAAAGGAAGAACAATTTGTAAAAATACGATCATAACGGTTTCTATATATATCAATGCATCCACTCTTAAAATCACATCCCCTACGTTGACCAGTCGAATAGATTGAAAGGTCGTGTGCTTATATATTGAGCTTAAATCACCTAAAACGGCAATATTGGTTATTTGATTAATGATAATAGATATCCCGGATAATAGGACTGCAAGCATTACGTATTTTAAGGTTTTTGAAATTTTGTCCTTTTTAGCTAAAGGAATGAGGGCTAAGAAACATAAAGATTCTCCATAATAAGTGCCTATCATATGAGCTGCGTGAAAAATATCTTTTATGGGGATAGTGGAAATAGGAAAAAGATATTCGAAATCAAACTGGCCAATAAGCAAAAGATTACTTGAAAAGAAATAGATTAATGCAATTGAAAAAAAGATAAAGGATAAGTGAAAAATGGTTTTAATGCCTTTCAATAAGGTATAATATACCACAATCCAGATTAAAATAATTGTAATTTCTTTGGGGGTATTCAAAAGCATGATGGTATGGGTAAAAGATGATAAATATTGTGAAACGTTAACACTTATCTGTAAAAAATATGAAGCATATAATACAGTGATTACTTTTCCAATAACCTTCCCAAACAGCGCATCATTAATAGTATTTAAAGTTTTTCCTGGAAATTGAACTGCCAATTTGGAAAAAATAAAGATAATCAGTAAACCCTCAAAAAGAGCGATGATAGAAGAAACCCATGCAGCATGCTCAGCAACACCTTCAGCGTCAGAGAGATAGGTGTTGATAACAAATAAAAAAGAAAACATTGTGAAAAATAATTGGAGATTGGTTTTTTTTGAAGCTGACATGATACGCACCTCTTTAAAAGTTTATGGGTTTGTAAAGAATTTTACAGACAGTTGAATCAATTCTAAATAAGAAGGAACTCTAGCTTTTAAAATATACAACAACAGTTCAACGTAACTTAAAATAT
>JAKSCF010000235.1 GCA_022360735.1 Clostridia bacterium | reverse complement strand
TTAATCTATAAAATAAATCTTCTCTAAAGTTGCCTTTCTGGACTTCTTCCTTCAGGTTTAAATTTGTGGCTGCAATTACTTGTACATCAATAGGAATTGGTGTGTAACCACCTATTCGCGTTATACGTTTTTCTTGTAGAACACGTAATAATTTTGCTTGCATTTCAATGGGCATATTGCCAATCTCGTCAAGAAAAATCGTTCCTTTATGTGCAAGCTCAAACTTTCCCCTCTGTCCGCTTTTTTTTGCTCCAGTAAACGCCCCTTCTTCATATCCGAACAACTCACTTTCAAGTAATTGCCTCGGTATTGCACCACAATCTACTGCAATAAATGGATTTTTTGCTCGCGCACTATTATTATGGATGGCTTGGGCAAACATTTCTTTACCAGTTCCGCTTTCACCCTCAATCACTACTCTAAAGCTATAGCTTGCAGCTTTTTTTCCTAAATCAATGACATCTCTTATTAATTTTGATTTTCCGATAATGTCCTTAAATGTAAAGTAAGCCTGATTTGCAATGTTTATCTGGCTTGCTAAAGCTTGTATTTCTTCCATTCTTGTAAATACAAATACTTTATTTTTTTTATCCGTTGTACCACCTGAGAAATATTTCACATTCAAAAAGCAACTGTAGCTTTTATATTTACCATTAATAATAATTTCATAAGTATTTACATCACTTAAGGTATCTATAATATTTATAATAGATGGCGTAGTATTCAAAATTCCTATATCTCTTCCGATAATTTTTTCCTTTACTTCTCCCAAAAATTTAGCCATCTCAGAATTTGTTTGGGTTATAATACCATCATTATTAACATATATAACACCATCCGTAACCGTTTCTAATATCTCACGTTGTTCTTCGCTGCTCTGTACAATTTGATCATGTATCTCTTTCAGTGCAAGTTCATTTTGAATCGCTTTTGCTGCTGCCGTTACCATGCCTAAAGTATGTTTACATATTTGGTCAATAGTGCCGGACATATTTAATATCGCTTTTAGTTTGCCTTTCTTATCAAAAATAGGTGCAGCATAACATGCACCTTTTTGCAGCTCTTGACAATAATGCTCTGCTCCAATTATGGCCCATGGTTCTTTATGAAGAAGAACCATTCCCACGCTGCTTGTTCCTATAACGTCTTCTCTTTTACTCTCTCCAATAGCAAATTTCTTTGTTTTATTTTCAAGAGAAAACTCTTTTTTTGTGACGCTTTTTAGTAAGTAGCCTTCATCATCAATAATTTCTACATGAAACTCACAATCTTTTACTAACTCAAGTAATGTCTCCATAAACGGTAGAGCAATATTTAACATGGTTTTATTTTTATTGATTTTATTTCTTATTTCTGATTCATCTAATAAAACCGGCTTATTTCTCATTAAATAATCAATTTTATTATCTTTACACCTTTTCCAAGATTCAGAAATTTCTTTTCTGATCTCCTCAGCAGCTTCCTTATCATACTTCACATAATTAACCCATGTATACTCATATCGTAATAATTCAGGATTTTCTAAACTAAAAAAAGGATTGTAAGCCATTAATAATCATCTCCTTTAATTACAGAAAATTTTTATGTATTACGTTTGTCGAAACTTGATTTTGATATTAATTATAACATATATTTCAGAAAACTCAGAAAAAAAGTGCTTTCCTTATATTTACACGCCGGTTAAAAGGCCTGGCATTATTTATCTCTCATCGGCTATATAGGTTCTTTTCTTGGTATTGCGTTTTTTAATTGCTGAAGGTCTCATAATTAGAAACGTTAATAAAACGATCATTCCTAAAAACAACAGAATATTTTGTACATTTAAATATTCTTCCGGTATTGTCACATATAGCTTTGTTAATCCAAAAAACATGAATACCGTAGCCGCAATTATTTTTAATAAAAAAGTATGTACTTTATTTCCTAATTTTTTACCAACCAGAATACCTATTACGCCTGTCACCATCATTCCTAAAACAGTTCCTCCTAATACGACAAGGATATTGTTTGCATCTGTTGCTAATGTTATTGCCGTCAGCTGAGTTTTATCACCTAATTCTCCAATAAAAAAAACGGTTGCAACTGTACAAACAGGACCAAAAGAACATTTTAGCTTTTGATTTTCATCATCTTCTTCCTCACTTTTTAACGACCAAAGCGCAAAGCCAACAAAAGCTAAGCCGGCAATCATTTTAACCGTATCTACGGGAATTAGAGATGAAATATAACATCCTAAGCATACAGCTAATCCATGATTGATTAATATCCCAATGAATATTCCCAATAAAACTTTTTTTACCGGATATTTTGTTGCAAAAGCCATTGCTAACAATTGGGTCTTGTCCCCCATTTCAGCAATGAAAATAAGTATAAAAGCATTTAACAATTCTTGAAACATCACTATTCCTCCTTAAACAGTTTAATTTATCAATTGGTTGAAAATATAAAAAAAACG
>JAKSCF010000183.1 GCA_022360735.1 Clostridia bacterium | reverse complement strand
TTTTCTGATGATCATCTAGATATTCGTCCATATAAAGCTGGTAAAGATTCAATGTGTCCAAATATATTTTTTCAAGCATTTCTTCATCTTTTTTGTAATGAGCACCAACGAATTTAACAAAAAGCTTCGTGTTTTCATAAAAATAAGCAAATGGTGAGATACTTTCATATTGCATCATCATCTCTCCTTTCATTACTGCGTCAGTATTATATTATGTGTTTGACATCTACTTTGACTTTGACATTTTCGCTTATTTTTATTATTTACACTTATCAAAACGATATATGTGGTATTTTTTATCTCAATTGGACTGAAAAATTACTTATAAAAATTAAAAATTTGTTTCATTAAAATTTAAAACCGCTGCGTCAATTTGCAGCGGTTTTTTTCTTTATTCTACAGTGGTCAGTTCTTCCATACGTTGAAGATAACTTTGAAGCTGTTTGATGTATCTTCCGTATGCAGCCCAGTCTCCATTTCTTTGTGCTTCTTCAATATTTCTATAAGTTTCATTAGCTTTATAAATCAGGTCATTGAGGTTAACAATGTCTTGTGGATAACCATCTTCTGTTGTGTCTTCCCCTTCCGGCGGTGCTATGGTTGTTTTACCAAATAATTCTTCCAGCGCTTCTTTTAATGTTGGCTGGTAAGCAATTTTATCACCATAAGCAACAATAACTCGTTTAACTTCCGGTAAACTGTTTTCATTGTCGGCTTTCAGATAAATGGGTTCTACATATAGGAGCGAATCTTCTATAGGTATGGTTAATAGATTTCCTCTTATTATAGTAGATCCTTTTTGACCCCAAAGGGATAATTCTTTGGATATGTTGGTATCTTGATCAATTCTTGATTCAATCTGTTCCGGCCCATAAACCGCTTTTTGTTTAGGCAGTTTATAAATGATCAATTTACCGTAATTCTCTCCATCATTTCTGGCAACCAATAAAGCTGTCATATTCTGCTTATTCTTAGGCGTATACGGGATAGATAAAATAAATTCTTCTTTTTCCTCTCCAGGCAGCTTCATGATAAGATAGCTGGATTCCATGGGCCCTTGAGTATTTTCATATTTTTCATTGGCAATATCCCATTTGTCTTCACCTTGATAGAATACGGAAATGTCTGTCATGTGGTATATCCTATAAACATAAGCTTGAATATCAAATAATACTTGAGGATATCTCAAATGAGCTTTTATCCCTTCCGGCATCTCTGATAACGGAGTAAATAGTCCGGGGAAAATCTTACTCAATGTCATAGCAACTGGATCGTTTTCATCCATTAAATAATAGGTGGTATCCCCATTATAAGCATCTACTACAACTTTTACCGAATTACGGATATAGTTGGTTCTCTCATCCATATAAGGCTCAGAGTATGGGTAGTTAGAACTTACCGTATATGCATCAATAATCCAGTACAGTTTACCGTCATGAATTGTAATGTATGGATCTTTATCAAAAGAAATAAAAGGTGCTATTTTCTTGATACGGTCATGGATATTTCTATTGATAATTATCCTAGATTCTTTATGAATATTATTGGCAATCAACATTTTCATGCTTTGCTCTCTGATGGAAAACAGCAATCGATTAATGCCTTTTAGCTGGATTCCTGCGGTCCCTTCGTACATGGTATTTACATTGCTGTCACCACTAGGATAGTCAAATTCTTCTTCATCCGTATTGATAACAATATAGTTATTGGTCAATTCTCCGAAGTAGATTTCAGGTCGATCTATTTGTATTTCTTCAACACTTGACACCGGAGGAATATTTTCAATCAACAATCTGGGTTGACCGGTGCTGGTAATGGTATTAACCGGAGACAATGTCACCCCATAACCATGGGTATATTTTAAGTGTTGATTGATCCACTGTTCATTTAATTTTGTTTCATCAATTTCTCGAACTGATAAAAATACTTGCGTATATTTACCGTTCACCATATATCGGTCTACATCTACATCATTAAAATGATAGTACAGACGAATCCCTTGTCTTTGATTATAGAACTGTTTTGTAGGTCTGTAATCATTGATTCTTATGTTTTCAACCGTTTCAAGGTTATTATCTAAATCCTCTTTGGTCAGTCCTAATTCAGCTGGAAATCTCTTCTCTTCAATACCGTATAAGTTATACGCCATTTTAGTATATTTAATATTATGCTTTAAATATTCACTTTCTTTTGATATTTCATCCGGTGCTACTATAAAGTTTTGGACTGCCAATGCTGCACCATTGCCTGCAATGGATACGATGATCATTATAACAGGCCCTGCAAATGCTAATCGCATTTTTTTTGCTTTCATTCCAATAAAGAACAACACAGCAGAAACTAACGAAAGAACCATCATTATTCTATATACCCATAAAGTTACATGAACATCGGTATAGCTGGCTCCAAAAGCAACCCCTCTTGGAGAATACAATAAATCATATTGTTTGATAAAGTATCCTGCTGAGAGAATAACAAAAAACAGTAAACCTAAAACGGTTAGCTGTCTTACAGCAATTTGCAAAAGTTCTTTACCATTCTGCTTATCAAATCCTCTAAAATGATCATACCCAAAATCTTCGTCTCCTACTTCTCTAAGCCGAGGCCTTCTTACTCCCATTAAGAAGAAATAGAAGCCTAATGTCACAATGGCCAAAAGTAGAATGAACATAATCAATAAGCTGTATATTTGTGTGATAAACGGTAGCTTGAATATGTAAAAGGATAAATCTTGTTTAAATATTGGGTCAGTAACATTAAAATCTGTACTATTGAAAAACCTTAGTATTTCAAACCACAGATTGGAAGACAATGCCAGTGTTGAGAAAAACGAGATAACCAGCGATATGAGCAGGGCAACTTGATTAACTCTTTTTTCATTCATACCGGATGTTCCAACATTCACTTTTTTGTAATAGTCTTTCTTTATTGTCCTCAAATAAATGTATAAAAATATCGAAACAACAATAAAAAAAGGAACGGCTATTTGAACTTGTGTTAACAGCTTCGTTAAAAATACGCGTGTGTATCCCACTTCTTTAAACCAGAGATAATCCGTCACAAAACTCAAAACGGTACCAAAAGAAGTTATAAGAATAAGCACAATAAAAACACCAAAAAAGCTTAGAAGCCTTATCTTTTTCACATTATCACCTCTTTTTGGAGTTAATTTTATTATTATTATACCCCACTAATATGAATATTACCATGATTTTACTATGTTAATCCATATTAATTCGCTTTTTACTGTAGAGCCTTTGAACTTTTTCAAGTAATTTAGAAACCAAAGTATATATTAGAAATACACCAGCAACAATTACAATTAAACGAATGGGGTGTTTAATGGCTGCGAAAATATTGTATCCAACTACACTTAGCTGTAATACCATGATGGCTTTACCAAAAAGCAGGGCCGTTACATAAGTTTTTCTTCTCATTCCTGCCAAGGCAGCCAAAACCGCCACTGCTAAAGACGGTGTAAAAGGAAAACAAAGTAATATAAATATGGCCAAACCACCTTTTTCCTTTACCCAATTGGAAGCATTGTTGACGATTTTATATTTTTCTTTTACCTTATTAAATCTGCCTTTTTCAAATTTATTAACAATCCCATAAGTAAGCATCGATCCTACACATGTGCCTATTAGAGAATACAAGTATCCCCATCCTAATCCAAACATCATTACATTTATGGTTACAAACAAAGACAAAGGTAAAGGGGGAAAGAAAGATTCGATCATGGGCATCAAAATACCATATATAGGTCCAAAATAGCTGAATCTTTCAGAAAAGCTTATCCAAGTTTCTATTTCCAACAAGCTTTGGAATAAACTTGCATCCAAATCTTTCACCTCCTAACTTTTTAAAAACCTATATCTTTACTATAGCACTTTATACTTCTTATTATATTAGTAAAATATTAATATTTTGTTAGAAAAAACCCTCTGCTGTTGGCAGAGGGTTTTAAATATGGTTGTTAAATGGCTTGCTTCATATTGGTTCGTATAAAAGGTTCTATTTCATTAAGTGCTTTGACAAGCACATCTAAAGTCTCTGGAGGCAGAACGTCTCTCCCCCCGTTCATGCCTCTTCTCGAATATAAGAATTGAATACGTTCTTTCATGCTCTTTTCTAAGCTCATCACATATTCCTGATCACCCATATCTGGTACAAATCCTTCTATATTTAAAATTTGCATATCTGAAAAACGTCCCCATGTTGAAAACAATGCTTTTTTTTCAACAATTTGTTCTATAATTCCCAGTGTCAATTCTTTTGGAATTTTTTTATCCATAAAGTGACCGGTATTTAATATATAACAATCAACATTTCTTTGTTCAAAGAGTATTTTGAATTTATCATAGTCTTCTTTTAAAGGATAAGTTCTAAATGGATTTGCATAGGGTTCCATAACCAATGCATTTTCATCCACGTCTTTTAACAATTTTTCCGCTGACGTTCGTTTAGTTGCCAAAGCAGCACCCATTACCGCAGCTAAGGTAGCATTATTGACTTTAACAACAGGCGGAAGTACCGGGTCTTTCATTATCCAGACCACAGAATTAATGGGTTCATTTAATTTATCCACTCTATTATCTGCCCAAAGCTTTGATTTAATCGCTCTTCCATTTCCATTTCTGATATCTTCTGTCACTAATACGCATTTTCCGTTTTCATCCAAGCAGGCACCACAATTTTGTACCGTAATCAAGTATTTATTGGCCGGCTCTGTCAATGGATAATCTTGAGTTTTGTCAAAATAAGACGGTTCTAGAGCTACGGAAGAACCATTCTCTGTAGAAATAATATAGGCATCATCATGGATAATCGTAATATCATATTTATGATCATGCTTGGCATGTGTAATAGTGGATTTTCCGGACCCGGAAAGTCCAAACACACCCATAACATATTGTTCATCATTATTTAGAAAATATTTTTTAAGCCCCCCATGGCAAGACACGTACCCATTCCGATTAGCTATTCCCCAGGCCAATGTCAGAGTCCCTTTTTTGTGCTCTCCGAAATACCGCATTCCCAAAATTGCTGCACAGTTATGCTCAGAATCAAAAAAAGACAGCCCATTAGGATGCTGGGAATGCGTCCAGTCGGGATCGGATAAAATAATAATATCCGTTTCATTCAATGCTTTTGACTGCTCAAACATTTTTTGATACTCATCATTAAAATACTGAAAATTTAACATCCAATTGTATAAAATATTTTCATGTCCTTCAGGAATTAATAGGTTAGCTCTCACTATAAAATCTTTGTCTAACCCTATACATACTTGAGCGTGATATAAAGTACGGTATCGTGTATGGTATACGGCTTCCCTTAGCTTTGCCGCATATTCTCTTTCATTAACACCTTTTTCTCCCAGTATCCTTCTTCCGGCCGCAAATCGACCTGTGGTTTCACCATCATTAAAAAGCAAGACTTTAGCATCAGGATTTAATCCAATTTTTTCAGGTTCATATATAGGCATATCGGTTATAATCGTACCCGGCGAAGCAGCTGCTAAATCGTATGCTTCTTTCAAATCACTGATTTTCTTTACATTGTTACCATCAAAAGCGGTTTCTAAGGTCGTTCTAGATGTTGAAAAAAACGAATTGTGGCTGCCAATATCTTCTCTTGCATATTGGTTTTGTGTCGACAAAATAAATCATCTCCCTATTTATTATGCATTATTCAATTATATAATACGCACTACTTAACAAATACGTTCTAATTGTAACATCATTAATTATAAATTGTAAAGCATAATAAGTAAGTTTATTTAAATTTTTGCAAGAGCCCATCCCGGCGGACCATCAAAAGGCGAAGGCGGTATTTTAGAATGGCTGGTGGAATGGGTAACTTATTTGATAAAGATTAGTAAAATAATAGATGCAGGCGCTTATGTCCTGCATCTTTTCTTTTTTTCAATTATTTTTAAATTCTCTTTTTGCTTTTAAGAAACTCAGCACCTCTTCTTTTTCTTGTACTGTCCAGCGATCAAAACCTTTAAATTCATTTAAAATCCGGACAAAACTTTCATTATAAAACAGCTTTTCAATTTCTTCATGCAGCAATATGTTTTTGTTCTCTTGCAAAAGATATCGTTTCTTTTCTTCTAAGACTTCTTCTCCCAATAGATAGCTCACCGAACATTCTAAACCCTCTGCAATCTCTTTTAATCGATCTAAAGAAGGCTTGCTCCTATTGTTTTCAATATCGCTTAAAAAAGATATTGAAATATCAATCTTAGAAGACAGCTGTTTGAGTGTTAACCCCAATTCTTTTCTTTTTTTCTTAATTTTTTCTCCTACTATCATAATTAATCCCACCCCGAATAAAAAATTTGTAAAATTATACTTTATTTATGTATTTTTAGTATATCATTTAATCATGCACGAATTTGTTCGATTTGTACGTATTTTATCTGGTTTTGTCGATATTTTATGTTTTTTGACTTGAAATTAATTCGATTTTTGCGTAAAATAAATATAAAAAGGAGATATTTGGGATGAATAAGAAAAATAGTAGAAAAAATCATTATTTAGACATTTATGAAATTGGAGAAAAAATAAGATTGGAACGCCTAAAAAGAAAAATAAAGCAAAATGTATTAGCAAAACAAGCAGGTATTTCCAATACCTACTTATCGGATATTGAGCACCAACGCACCTTACCATCATTGACGACTTACATCCGATTGTGTGAAGCACTCAACATTGATTTTGGTTACATTTTGAATCAAAACAATTAAAAAAACCCTGATATCTCAGGGTTTTTTTTTAAGATTGATTATTTATAGTAGTTTGAGATGAAGAAATCGTATTCTCCTTCTTCAAGATGATAAATCCAAGAATATTCTTTGATCCTCGATTGGCCGTCTTGTACTTCTTTTATTTTTTCATGGGTCCAGACGTAATAGCCTTCTTCGCCTTTTCGTATTTCGCCTATTTCAAATAGCAGAAACTCTTGTAACTTATTCTGTTTACTAAAATTGGTTACATTTCTGTAAGCCTTACTATCTCTTTTAACCAATGAAATCACTGCTTGGTCATCATTATTCACATAGTCAATCCACTTAGAATTGAATTGAACCAATGTCTTTATAATAGACTCTTCATGATAAACTTTTTGACCGCCAATTTCTTTATAAAGCGTTTCATCAAGAGGCACAGATTTTTTAATATCCGATATTTTATAATCTGCATTGCTGTCATATTTTAAAGCCGCATTGTCTTTGACTTCAAGAATGTTTGTATTTACAGAAGCTAAATTGCTGAATATTTCTTCTCTAGTAGATATTTTGTTCTCATTATCGGTATCAGAAGGTTCCTTATCACCCTCCTGATCACCATTTTCTATTTGATTTGGATTATTGTCTTGAGGGGCTGGTGTATTTTCGTCATTAAGGAATAAGAATTTAACCGCCAAGCCCGTGGCAGTAACAAAGGCAATAACAATTAAAATAATTAATACTTTATTTGCAAACAGTCCTTTTTCCTCTTCTTCTTCATCAAAATCAAATTCATCCAAATTTTCATAGTCATAATCATGATTATTATTTTTGTTCTTATTAAAAATATTTTCCTTGTACTGCTCGTACTCCTTATCGATATCATTATCCTCGGTTGGGCTTTGAGCTTGTACATCCACATTGAGCAAGTCATCAATACTTTCGTCATTATTAAGCTCATCAAAATTCAAAAATTCTTCATTTAAAGGTTCCTGCTTTACTTTACCCCTACAATGTGGACAATAAATATCAAATTCACTAACCTCTTGTCCGCATTTTGTGCAATACATATACCTCACCTCTTTTTAAACAGCTTTATTTAAACGTATACTTAAAAAAATTTAATCCTTAATTTTTCGAGCAATGACTTCTTCACTTTCTTCATTGTCAGTTGATGATGGTCTGTTTTGTGCTATGGTTATCAATGAATCATTAAATAGTTCTGATAACTTCATTGCATTTCTGTTAATTGAAGAGATTTCTTGGGTAAGTTCATCCATCTTTTTTTCTACAGTATAAATACGTCTACTAATATGCTTTAGCATCTTTATTAAGTTGTTTGTTTTCCAATACCACAATCTGATTTCACGAAGCAGCAGCCAAACTATAAATGCTGCCAGAGTTAGACCCGCTACTCCCAAAGCAAATTTTATGATATCTTTATCCATGATATCACCCTTTTGAATCATTTATCCTATGTATTGTTTTTATTATTATATAATAATATCTTTTCGATATCAAATAACAATTAAGTACCTAAAATGTCAAAAATATTCTTCTTTTAAACTATTCAAACAATTGTTGCATTATATAATTATCTCCATAAATTCACATATTGATATATTTTTCCATTCCACTGTCTATTTTATTATATTTTTATCAATTATCAAACTAAAATAAAATAGGAAGAGATTATTATACTCTTCCTAATTTAGGTGGTCTATCACTGTATAAGAAATATCCCCTATCTATATTATTTAACTTTTTCTACATTTAATACTCTCATAGCATTAAGAACAGCAATAACTGCCACGCCTACGTCTGCAAATACTGATTCCCAAAGGGTTGCTAAGCCAAAGGCACCTAATATTAAAACGGCACCTTTGATACCAAGTGAAAACACTATGTTTTGCCAGATAATTTTTTTGGCTCTTTTAGCTATTCTTATACCGCTAACCAATTTGGACGGCTCATCTGTCATAATGACTACATCAGCGGCTTCAATGGCAGCGTCTGAGCCAAGACCGCCCATAGCAATACCAACATCTGCTCTTGCCAATACAGGCGCATCATTGATGCCGTCTCCAATAAACACAAGTTTACCTTTAGAAGGCTTTTCTTTTTCCAGAAGTTCTACTTTCTCTACCTTCTCATGAGGTAATAATTCTGCATGCACTTTATCTAATCCTAATTGTCTGCCTACTTTTTCTCCTACTGTCTTGTTATCACCGGTGAGCATAACGGTTTTTCTAACACCTACATCTTTGAGCTCTTTAATTGCTCCCTCAGAATCTTCTTTGATTTCATCAGATATAATGATATATCCGCTGTATTTTTGATCGATTGCTATATGAACCACCGTTCCAATGGTTTCGACCACAGGAAAGTTTACATCGTATTGGCTCATAAGCTTTTTATTACCTATCAATACTTCTTTTCCTTTGACCTTAACTTTTATTCCCTGACCGGATATCTCTTCATAATCTGTTATTGCTTCTTTATTTACTTTTTCTCCATACTCTTTTAATATAGAGGCCCCTATAGGATGGTTTGAATAACTTTCAGCATAGGCGGCATATTCTAAAAGCTCTTCTTTTCTGATATGGGTTTCATTATTGATTTTTGAAACCTCAAAGACACCTTTTGTCAATGTACCGGTTTTATCAAAGACAACCGTATCTACATAATTTAAAGCTTCCAGATAGTTGCTTCCCTTAATGAGTACACCTAACTTAGAGGCACCTCCTATTCCTCCAAAGAATCCAAGAGGTATCGACACAACCAATGCACATGGACAAGAGATAACTAAAAATACCAGGGCTCGATATATCCAATCAGAGAAAGTTGCGCCTTCTATAATCAAAGGCGGAATCACAGCTAAGGCTAAAGCCCCCATTACCACTATAGGCGTATAGTATTTTGCAAACTTTGTGATAAAGTTTTCTGTAGGTGATTTTTTACTGCTGGCATTTTGAACTAGATCCAGCACTTTAGATACTGTGGATTCACCAAATTCTTTCTCTACTTTTACTACCAGTACGCCATTGGTATTAATAAATCCACCCAATATTTTATCCCCTTTTGTAACCTTTCTGGGAACCGATTCTCCGGTTAAGTCAGAGGTATCCAGCATAGAGCTGCCTTCTGTTACAATACCGTCCAAAGGCACTTTTTCTCCCGGCTTTATTAAAATACTTTGCCCGATTTCCACATGGTAAGGCGAAACTTTCTTGATGTCCTCTCCAATTTTTAAATTTGCATAATCAGGCCTTATATCCATTAGATCAGCAATAGACTTTCTTGAACGATCCACTGCTTTATGCTGCAGATATTCTCCAAACTGAAAAAACAGCATAACAGCCACGCCTTCAGATGCTTCATTAATGCCAAACGCACCAAAAGTAGCAATAACCATTAAAAAGTTTTCATCAAAAACTTGCCCTTTAATAATATTTCGTCCGGCTTTTAATAAAATATCATATCCAACAATCAAATAGCTGACTATATATAAAGCCCATTCTATATAAAGAGATAATCCAAATATCATTGCAGTTGCAAACAATGCACCTGCAACGATTAATCTTGATGATCGTTTCTTATACCATTTTTCTTTATTTTCTTCTTTGTTTTTAGTTCCAGCCCATCCTTTTTCTTTTACATTGACATCCGGCTCTAGATGTTTAACAATTTTCCTAATTTTATCAACGATTTGATCTATGTTTTTCTTATCTGCTTCAATTGAAAGTGTTTGAATACTGAAGTTTAATGCACTTTTATAAACATTATCCAGCTCTTTGACTTTGGTCTCAATTTTTTCTGCACAGTCTGCACAATGTAAGCCTTCTAATATAAATTCTTTACGAACCATTTTTTCCATCATAATTTGCTCCATTATAGAACCTCACTTTCCATAGCTCATCCAAACATATGAACAGTTGTTCATATGTTCATTCAATTAGATTATATACTTTTTTTTGAAATAGTCAATGTTTTTCTTATATTTTTCTATTTTCATAATGTAATGTTATAATGTAATTTAAATGAAAAAAGTGATATGTTGTATTCAACTAGAAAAAAATATTATTTTTTAATATCAATACAAATTATACTTATCGTACAATTATGATGGAGACTTTACTTTAGTAACTGAACAGAATAGGGAGGTTTTTTTTATGAAAAAAAGAAGAACATAAATTGTAATTCTTTTTCTAATAATAGCATTTACACCACAGTTATTCTCGTGTGATTCTAGTACGGATGTTATCATAACAAATCATACTAATGCGAATATAGAAAATTTGGCTTTTAGTTCAAATGATAATGAAGAAGGTTACATTATTTCTAATATCTCACCCTCAGCTCAAATAAAATTTAAATATGATATAGGTGGGTTTAATGAAAATGCTGTTGTTTTGAAACAAACAGTTGAATCAGGAGATAAAAATAGTTACAGTATCATAGGCTATGTTGCTGAAGTTTATTCTCAAATATATATTAATATTGTTTCAATTAACGAAGAAGGAGCGTTGAGCATAGAAGTAACAACTCACTAACTAAAACCAGAAATAATATAAATTATTTCAGCTTATGGAAAAAGTACCAGCAAAATGAATACAATGGCATTCATTTTGTCTACAATCTAAAAAGATCTTGATAACCAAGATCTTCTTAGATTATTTGTTATATATTAATTTATTGCCTAAAGGTTTTACACTTCTATTTTAACATGATAATGCTTCATCCATGTATTGATTTGAATCAAGTAGGCCATAACCTGTGGTCCCATCATTAACTGCCCGTACCAAGGTTTTTTAAAAGAACTTCCTTTGGTTTCAGCGATCTCTTTGACGCATTGATAATCCAAAATATCAAAGAGAGGTTCTTTTTGGTCATTTAAGATTGAAAGCAATTGTTTTTGAACTGCATTTGTATATACCGGATTATATGTTTTTGGATATGGACTTTTCTTTCTTAACAATATCTCTTCGGGTAAAAGGCCTTTTAAAGCTTCTCTCAGCAGGCCTTTTTCTCTATCGTTATAAAACTTCATCTCCTTTGGGATATTGTAAGCGTATTCTACAATTCTGTAATCTGCAAAAGGTACTCTTACTTCTAAGCTGTTTCTCATACTCATTCGATCTTTTCTATTGAGCAAAGTGATCATAAACCATTTAATGTTGAGATAAAACATTTCTCTCATTCTTTTCTCTTCGAAGGATTCTCCTTCTAATAAAGGAACAGATTTTAAAGTATCTCGATATTTTTGGGCAACATATTTTTCAAGGGGCAGGTGTTGATACGCTTTTGCCAGTATCTGTTTACGATGATCAACAGATTTTGCCCAAGGAAAGGTCCCTTCATCTACCTCAGCATTTTTAAACCATGGATATCCTCCAAAAATTTCGTCTGCACATTCTCCTGACAATGCAACCGTTGCGGATTTTTTTACCTCTCTACAGAATAAGTAAAGAGAAGAGTCTATATCTGCCATGCCAGGCAAATCATTTGCAAATACCGCTTCTTCCAAAGATTCTGCCAGCTCTAAGTTATCCAACACAATGTTAGTATGATGGCTTCCAATATATTTTGATATAAAATCAACCCAATTGCTATCTAAATCCGGTTGAAATTTGTTTTCAACATAATGCCTTTGATTGTCAACATAGTCAATCGAAAAGGTATTGAGTTTTCCTCTATTTTCTTTTTTAAAACTCCCAGTAGCTACTGATGAAATAATACTTGAATCCAATCCTCCCGATAAGAACGTACACAGCGGCACATCTGCTACCAACTGCCTTTCTATAGCATCTATTAATAAGTGTCTTGTATGCTCAATGGTTTGTTTTATATTCTCATTATGGGGCTTAGCTTTTAATTTCCAGTATTCAACCAAGTGTTCACACTCATCATAAAACAGATAGTGTGCCGGGGGCACTTCTTTAATATCTCTAAAAACACCATTGCCTAAAGACCTTGCAGGTCCTAAACCCAATATCTCCAGCAGTCCCTCTTCATTAACAACAGGTTCTACATATGGATGTTTCAGTATGGCTTTCATTTCAGAAGCAAAAATAATACTATTTTGTACGGTTGAATAGAATAATGGTTTTACGCCCAAAGGATCTCTTGCAAGAAATAAAGTTTTATCTAATGCATTCCATACACCAAAGGCAAAAATACCATTAATGTAATTGACACACTCTTTTCCCCATTCTATATATGCAGTCAGTAGTACTTCTGTATCAGAATAGGATTTAAAGGTATACCCTTTTTCTTTTAACTGCTTTCTTACATCTTCCGTATTATACAACTCGCCATTATATACTATGGTATATTGATTGCATCCCGCTTCTATGGTCATAGGCTGATGTCCGCCTTCAGGGTCAACTACCGCAAGTCGCCTGTGTCCTAATAGTGCGTTTTCATATGAATAAATCCCTTCTGAATCCGGTCCGCGATTTTTTAATGTTTCAATCATTTCTTCCATTAAAGCTGTCTGATCAATAATATTATGATTCTTATCTATCCAGCCTGCAATACCACACATTTAAATCACCTCAAAAATAATTATTAGTTATTATATGTTATATTATTGGTTTTGGTTGCTACTATGTTATTTTATGATTCTACTTTTAGTATGGTTGTTATTTTGAAAAATATCTTATAATAATGTTACGCAGCAGTGACCGTCCTTTTCTGAAATATTAACATATTTTTCAAGTAAAAAAAAGAGGGTAGACCCCTCTTTACATCAAAGCAATTTCAACGTTGTATTTTTCCTCGATTTCTTTTCTCAAGTTTTGTACTTGCTGAGTTGTATACGTCATATTGTACGGTAAATGATTGATATATTCCAGTGCTTTCTCAAATGCTTTTACTGCTTGCTCTGTTTCTTCGGTATTTTCTCCTCTTATTATAAAATCAGATACACCAGTATAGTTTTCTAGTTTTATTTCTTTCATTTCCCCACTCCTTCCTTAGATGGTGCTGCCATCTAATAATATTTTCAGCCATAAACTCAACATGCGAGAGTAAGTCTCTGACCTGCCCTCGCATGCTATTCACTAAGTATTAAATTTTCATTAAAATTGTTCTGTCAATCATAAATCTCTATGTGCTAATATGCCGTATCTGCTATCCGCTGAAATAACTGCTTGATACACGGCTTTTGCCATGGTTTCTGCCCCTAATGCACCAATAACATTCACATCTGCATCCACCTCTGAGGTAGATAACGCATAAATAGTATCCCCATCAAACATAGAATGTGCCGGACGCATGGATCTTGCAAAGCCATTGTGGGTCATGGATGCTACTTTCGTAGCTTGTGGTTTATTCATTTTACCGTTGGTAATGACCACACCTATGGTTGTATTACCGCTGAAAAGATTGGTCTTATTACTGTATGTTTTGTACATTTCTTCTTCTGTACTGATAACTTTTTTCTTTGCTTCATCCAATAGACCTGCTGCTCTTTCTCCGGTGTCAGGATGAATGACATCTCCAAGGCAATTGACGGCTACAATTGAAGCAACCTTTAAATCACCTATTTGAACACCGTAGATACCAATACCACCTCGCATAGCTCTATCCATTCCCAGAAGCTTTCCTACGCTTGCACCTGTACCGGCTCCAACACTTCCTTGCAGGCATTCCTTATCCGACGCTTGAACACAGGCGTCATATCCCATTTTTTTATCCGGCCGAATTTTGTGATCCCCTACGACTAGATCGAAAAGAGCTGCACCACATACAATAGGTACTTTTGTTACTTGTACGTCAAAGCCAATATCATGACGCTCCAGGTATTCCATGACACCGGCTGCACAATCCAGTCCAAAAGCACTGCCTCCGCTCAATACCACCGCATGCACCTGTTCAACCAGATTAACGGGATTCAGCAGCTGAGTTTCTCGTGATGCCGGCGCACCACCTCTTACATCTACACCTGCATAAGCGCCTTTTTCACATATGATAACCGTACATCCGGTGCCTGCTTCAATATTCTCAGCGTGGCCAATTTTAATCCCTTGTATGTCTGTTATTTTGATTTCTTTCATTACTGATCCTTCTTTCTAAAGCTACATCAATCCGTTAACTGCTTTAATAATTGCAATTATCACACCGGTTACGCCTTCTCCTCCTAACATGCCGGACGCTACGATAACACCTTTGTCCCTTCTTTTAACTTCTGGGTTGATTTTACTAACGATAAAGGCTAAAGCGCCACCTATAAATACGGTTGCAGAGATAAACATGGGCAGGTAGATACCAATACCCAAAGTCATGGCAGGCACATTGATGACATACAAAACGGCACCCAAAATCAGCCCTATGATAAAGGCTGTAACATTAGGAAGTCCTCCTACCATAGTGGATACTGCGTATGCTTGAGGAGCGGGCAACTCTGTTCCCGGTCCCATTGCACCAAATACTCTAAACATTACGAACAAAACAATAACGGACACAATAGCTCCAATAATTCCTCCAATTGTCTCAGAAATCAATTGAGCTTTCGGATTCGTCTTTAGAATATATCCAGATTTAAAATCGTTTAAGACGTCTCCTGTTAAACCACATGCTACTGCTACCACACCTGCTACAAAGAAGGCCTCTAACTGTCCAACACCGCTTAAAGCTTTTGCAACCAGCAATACTATGATTCCGAATATTTCCATAGGATTGATACCGGTTTGACCTGTAATTTGAGCAGACATTGCGGTTGTAAGCCATACGCCTACAATAGTAATCATACTTGCAACAATTCCCATGTTAGTGACAACAGTCAGTATAAAGGCTACTAAAGCAAATAATATTGGCGCCCACTTTAAGTTGACATCTCCTTCTTTTGCTGCTTTACCACTGATCATGGGTCCATATATTTCTTTTGCTTTTGGTATAATACCTTTCAGCAAAATACCGATTCCTGTTCCAACCATCAGCCCTATTCCTAAGCTGTCTTTGAATGCTGTTGCTACACCCGCATCAGCAAACCATCCTACACTGGTTCCCATAAGTATCAAGCCAAAGAAACCAATAACAGCTCCTAAAAACCATACACCTGTAAATAACGGTCCAATAATATAACCAATGGCTACTGCCATAGGAGATATCCAAAATCCAAAAGGTACACCCTTTGCTGTCAATCCTTCTGACAGCCACACGGGAGGTACTTTACCATAATCTCTTAATGCTGTAAAAACAGCCGTCAATCCCATGGTTGCAAATAGGGTTTTAGCTTTTGTTCCACCTTCGTCACCGGCTAATACCGTTTCAGATGCTGCAATACCCATTGGAAAAGGTAATTTTTCTCCTTCTATAAAATATTTTCGTACCAGTGCAGTAAAAATAACACCTAATATTGCGCCTCCTAAAGTAACAGCAAACAATGCGGCCATGCTGACATCTGCATCTGCATTGAGCATCCATATCCCAGGAATGGTAAAGGCCAGCCCCCCTGCTACCATGCTTCCCGCTGACATAGCTGTATGGGTAACATTGATTTCATTAAGATTGGTATTGCCCAATGCTTTTAAAAGACCCATTGATAATACCGCAACAAAGATTGTCGGCCAAGGCAATGCTCCCATTCTCAGCGCTACATACATAGAGCTCATGGTAATAATGATAGAACCAATCGCACCAATAATAATACCCCTGGCTGTCAATTGTTCCTTAAAGCTCTTTGCATAACGCATTTCTGATTTACTGTCAGACATAAATAATACCCTCCTTTGTTAATGATGGCATGTATTCATAATAAAAATGATGAGGTATATATAAATTCCGTTTTCAATTTTCAAAATTGGCAGGAATCTATAAAACAAATATATAGCAACCATACAAATTCTTTTCAATGATAAAATAATCAAAGATTGGGATTTCTTAATGTCTCATTTCCATTAGCTTAAATTTGGCATCTATGTAATCAAAGAAGATTTGTTTCAAATAGACTTGTAAAATTGCAAAACGTAAGCTGCAATAATAATATTATAAATGATTTTAGATAAATAAAGTGTCGAACATTGATATCATACGTCTTTTTGGTTAAGCTCTGCATCAATCATTAAAGCTTAAACCCAATATGTTTCGTATTGTAAAACTTAGTTTTGTAGTGTATAATGTAAGTTTATCAAGTTATCCGAACAGTGTCAATATTCTGTATATTTATTCATGTCTAGATTTTACAATATTTTTCTTTCATTTAAAAGTCTCCCTTTAAGTTAGCCGGTATCCTGTATAGGATACCGGCTAACTTAAAGGGAGACTTTTAAGCTTTAGAGGCTTATTCTGTTTTAATACTCTTCTTAATAATTTCTCTTAACATTCTTTTTCTGTTTCGGTGAATCAATGCTTCAATGATCTTTTGCCTTTCTATTTTATATTTAGTGGTTTGTTTTCTAATTTTTTTGTATATACGATTTTTCTCTTCAGGTGCTATATTAAATTCAATGGTTTTTCTAATGATTCCAACAAGGTTTTTAACATGGCAAATTTCCGTATTGGTTTTAGCTTCTATATACAATTCTGTTTTATTTAAAAAAGCAATCATACTGTGGTAATGAATATGAGGATACTCTATCAATAAATTTTTTAATGCATTAATCCCCCTTCGATTCTGATATATAGGGTTGGGAAATTCATCAACGCGGCCATTATGATTATTAATCCAACAATCATCCTCGTCACATCCATATATGATTCCTTTTTTTCTAATAAAGTTAATCACATAAATACCAAAATCCGATAGTATAAGTTTATCAATTTTTATCCATTTTTCACAATGATCCTTAGCCATTACATTGCTGATTTTATAATATAGGCTGCCATCCAATTGTCCCAGTTCTTGAGACTTCCAATTTTGCAGAATATTTTTAGGTTCCTGCAGTTTTGCAAACACCTCTTCTTTTACACCCTTTGTTTTAGCGGTCAAATCCATAAGCTTCCCCCTTCAAGCTTTACTGTGGCGTATTCCCCATATCAACCATTATACAGAGGGAGCTATGCATTATTTATCAAAACCTAGGGGTATAATTGGTAACAATCCGTCAGGTAATGTAAACATAAGACTTCAATTCTTTTTCTGATTTCCAAAAAACAACCTGTATAAGTTTTCTTCATTTACAACAAAATGTTCCGTACATGTTTTCTTTCCAATAAAAACTTTATCTGAGAACTGATCCGTCAAATGTACTTTAAGCTCATTAAATTTATCAATATCGTTTGTTAAGTAAAAGTACTCCCCATTTTTTAAATAAATGTGTATGACATTATGAATCTTTAGATAATTTCTATGATTCATAATGAAAATACTACTTATATCTGGTTTGCTAATTTGATACGTTTCACCATTTAAGTGAAGTGAAATCATAGACTCCTCTACAATAACATATCTCGATTTAAGGTATTTGTATTTTGAATAATATCCATAAATGATGAAACCCGAAAACAGCAAACAGAACAATCTAATTAAGTAATGGATTTTTGTAGAATCATTTAAAATAATTAGACCATATACCGTTACACTAAGAGCCAATATCAGCCCTATAAGGTAATAATTATGAATACTGTTGTACCTCATAATGCTACCCCTCTCATAATTAAAAACTAGATAAAACGTATAGACATTTAAAGGTCTATTTAGAATCCTAGTGGGATACTCTTATCAATTTAATCATACGACAATTAGTTGACTAAGTCAACTAATTAATGAAAATATGTTACTTAAAGGTTTTAAATTCTTCTTCAGTAAATCCAAAATAGTCTTTTCTTATTCTATCTGAAAAATCTTCAAATTCTTTTTTTTGATTTGAGGTCAATTGTTTGGAGTACTGGTTGATCATTAAATCATGTGCAATATAATCCTCACTTAACTCTATAAATCCTATATCTTTCGTCCATGTGACTTGACTGTCTGCACCTCTTGAAACAATACCTGACATAACATCCTCCCCATCTATGGTCATGGTGAAATATCGCTCATTTTTTTCAGATAAATATCGTTCTATTCTTCTGTGAGGAACTAAATCCTCATAAGGATTGGTGTGTCCAAAATATACCCCTCTTAATATAACTCCTCGACTTAGAGCTTTATCTAATGCTTCTGAAAGGTCTTGTATTTCTTCATGCCATATAGAAAGAGCTATTCTTTTATTGGCTTTAGAAATTAATGTATTGGCAAAATCAATGATTTTATTTCTTCCTTTTAAAACAATTAATTTATTGTCGTTTTCTTTTACTTGATATAACTGATTTGTATATTCGTCCACATGGCTCAATACATTTTGAAAATCGTCTTTGTATTTATTGATTAAAACTTTAGGATTAATGGGATGATAAAGTGTTGTACCCTCCACTGTTTCTTCAAAAACGATTTGTTTCTTTTTTAAGCTGTCCAGTATTTCATATATCCTTGATCTTGGAATGCTGGAATTCTTACTGAGTGCATAGCCGTTAACAGGATATATTTGAAGCAAGCTTAGATATGCTTTTATTTCGTATTCACTTAATCCTAATTTTTTCATGTCTTCAATAATGCGATTATCTTGGTTCATGTTTTCTCCTTCATCTTCACGGTTAAAGCCTTATTATGGCTTTAAGAAATATCTTATAATTATGAGCTATATTAGAAGTATTAGGAATACAATTAATATTGATCCCAATACGGGGATAATTAATCCGCCTTTATACCATCCATAAAAAAAAGCAAATCCAATACCTGCAATGGAAACTGCCGGCATATCAGGAATAGCGTTAAATACCCCCGGTATCACCAATGCCCCTAACGCCGTATAAGGGATATATTCTAAAAATTGTTGTAGCTTTGGTGGTAACTGTCTTTCCGACACCATTAAGAATGGTACCAGCCTTGGTATAAAGGTAACCAACATCATGCCCACAATAGTTACCCAAAGTTGATCATTCATTTTTAGCCTCCTCTTTAAACCGGCATACGCCCAAACAAGATGTCAAAATAATAGATAAGACAATGCTCCAGCCCTGAGGCATGGATAGAAATTTAACCAGTAAAGTATTAATCCATGCAGATGTAAGTGTGAGCACAACAACTTTTTTTGACTTCTTCATCTCCGGTACTAATATAGCTACAAACATAGCATATAATCCTATTCCCATACTTACTTTTAGTAGTTCCGGCAGAACACCTCCTACCAGGTATCCCAATATTGTCCCACCTACCCAAGCGATATATGCAGTATATTCTAAGGTTAAAATATACTCTTTTGTTAAATCCATTTTCTTAAAAGACATGATTGAAAAAACCTCATCCGTTACGCCAAAAGCTATTAATGGACGCCAATTTTTCATCTCGGGTGTCATTTTGGTTGCAAGAGATGCACTCATGAGAAAGTGCCTAAAGTTAACCAATAATGTTGTCAATACCATCTCCCAG
Source organism: Clostridia bacterium (assembly GCA_022360735.1). Next base: position 311 of record JAKSCF010000183.1, on the reverse strand, counting down.
GCACCTGCGCCTGCAGCTAAAATGTTGATAGCAATAAATTGGCTGGCACCTGCAAATACAATAGCAGAAAATAAAAAGCAGTTCATCATTGAAATATCATTATTTTTTGCTAAGACACCAAAAGTCATGGCAATAGGCACAAATCCAATGATTATTGGAAACGCATCTATTATTCCTGTGCTAAATCCTTGATGAGTTTTATTCATTTCTGAACCTCCCAGCCTAAATCGATAGCATCGTTTTACTTTCCATCTTTTAGTAGTTATTATAGTAGTTACTATAAGTGATGTCAATATTTCTTTTAAAGTCAA
>JAKSCF010000184.1 GCA_022360735.1 Clostridia bacterium | reverse complement strand
ATATCATCATCCATTATTTTAATATTAATGGTGTATCGCTCTTCAAACCTTACACTTTGTAAGTATAAATAAAAGCGGACATACTGCAATTCGTCTTCTATTGTAATCTTTTCTTTTTCAACTAAGCATATGTTTCTTCTCAAAATCTGGGCCAAGGAAGTTGTCATTCTCTCAACCTTTTCATTGTCGGTATTTCTTGCTTCCCAGCTGATTGTTTCTAACACATTGAATATAAAGTGGGGATTGATTTGTGCATGGAGCGCTTTTAATTCACTTTCTTTAATCAAGAGTTGTTTTTCGTAAACTTCACTGATTAAATATTGAATTTTATCAATCATGGTATTATAAACCATGCTGACTTCATTTAATCCTTTATATTTTGAAGGTTTCATTTTAAGCTTATAGTTGCCGTCACTTACTGCTTTGATATTTACAATGATTTCATCCAAAGGCTTTGTAATATAATTAAGAACATAAATACTAACGATTATGGATAAGAAAACTGCGAAAATTACGAAATATAAATATATAGGTAATGCTTTTTCAAACCCTCTTAACTTGTCTTGATATGCAAAAATAGTGGCAGTTAAGTTGATGTCATTTGTTCGAGAGGACTGAATGATAATGCTCTCGTTATCCATATTAACAAATTTAGGTGATAATATATTGCCATATTTTTTTACATCATGCGAAACCTGTTTGCCAATATAACTAAAATCAGAACAATATTTTATGATACCATCCTCTCCATATATTGTAACAAGGTATATATTGTCGTCCGAGAACGCGTAGCTCCCATTAAGAGCATTAAAATTAATCCCGATTATAAGTTTTCCCAGTGATTTTGAAGTGATTTGATTTTTTATATCTTTCATATAATATATGGTATTGTTGTTTTTTTCAAAGGATATGATATCACTTTTGGAATTGAAATTATTTTTAAAAAACTCAGCATATCTGTCTATAGAATCATCTGTTGGCAACTCATTGTAAAAAGAGCTGTAAAAAGTATTTTCATCAGCAAAGACAAAAATTGAATTCACCAGCTCACTATTAAAAGAATAATTATTGCCAAAATATGTTTTGAGTTCCGTTTCTATATTCAGTTTTGTAAGCTCATTTAAATAATATGTTCTTTCATTATTATTGAGCTCTCCTAAGTTATCTATAATATTTTGATTGGAAATGAGCTGTAATGCAGTACTCTCAATGATACGGTAATTGGTAACGATACTATCATTAATATGTTGAGAAGTTTGTTTAAGAGTAGATTCAATATAGTTATTATATACTTGGTTATTTACAAATTCAAAAATATATATGCCAAAAAAAACAGTTGGCAATAGTATCGCTATTAGAACAAAAAATGTTATTTTATATCGCAAATAATAATTTATATTTTTTATTTTTTCTAATGCATTTGAAAAAAAACTATTAATATTTTTCACAAATTAAACCTCGATACAAATATTTTTAAATTATTATATCGTAAAAATATTGAGGTTTAAACAAATGGGTAATCATAGGTAAAAAAAACTATCTTAAGTAAAAAAAATTATAGATTATCAGCACAAAAACAACTCAACAAGCTGTTATTTTTTTTTATTTACAAGCAACGCTTTATTTTAGTAAAGAGAATTAATTCAAATACTGTAATTCGGAGTATATGATAATAACGAATATTAAAACTTTTTATTAAGAGGAGGAGAAAATGAAAAGAATAATTTCAATATTTGTTATCATTGTTCTACTGCTAACAATGGTTGTAGGTTGTAGTCAGCCAACAAGTGATGAAGAACCTGCTAATGCCGGAGAGGTCAATGGGGAAGAATCTAAACCATATTTTACGAATAGCCTAAATGCAATTTGTCCTTGGTCTGCTGGTGGCGGAACAGACACAATCTTAAGAGGTCTAAGTGCAGAAGCAGAAAAAAGTATTGGCCAAACCATTACAGTTACAAATCAAACTGGTGGTGGTGGAGCTGTAGGACATTCAGCTATTATGAACGCAAAACCGGACGGCTATACAGTTGGTATGATAACATTTGAACTTAATTCATTGCCGGCTCAAGGTCTAGTACCCTTCACTTATGAAGATTTTACACCATTAATGAGGGTCAATATGGATGCAGCTGCTTTGACAGTCCCAAAAGATGCTCCATATGACACAGTTGAAGAATTTGTAGCTTATGCAAAAGAAAATCCAGGCACAATTAATATTGGAAATTCTGGAGTTGGTGCAGTTTGGCATATTGCAGCTGGTCTTATGGCAGAAGCAACAGAGATTGAAGTTCAATATGTTCCTTTTGATGGTGCGGCACCTGCTATTACATCACTTGTTGGTGGGCATATCCAAGCTGTATCTGTTAGTGCAGCGGAAGTTCAAGGACAAGTTGAAGCCGGTGATTTGAAAATTCTTGGCGTTATGTCTGGTGAAAGACTTGAAGCATTCCCGGAAGTTCCTACTTTTATTGAATCAGGTTATGATGTTGTGTTCGGCACATGGAGAGGACTTGCTGTTCCGGTTGGAACGCCGCAAGAAGCTATTGATGAACTGGGTAAGGCATTTAAAACTGCTTTAGAATCAAAAGAATTTGTAGATTTTGCAGCAAATTCTGGTCTGGTTCTTGCCTATCAAGATGCTGATGAATTTAAAGAATTCTTAAAAGTAAATGCAAAGGACGTAAGTGCTGTTATGGAGAGTCTTGGCCTTGCAGCAAAATAGAAAAAATTAGATTTATTTGATTGCTAAGGAAAGTTTGTCGACAGTCTGAGGAGAGTTTGTAACTCTCCTTAGTATTTAAAATGGGAGAATGAAATATGAAGAAAGCGAATTTAGTAGCAAGTATTATTGGTATCGGTTTAAGCATATATGTTTTTTTCAAAGCGAGTACATTTTCAAAAGCACCGGGGACAATAACAGGCCCAGGCTTTTTTCCAATGGCAATTGCTGTTGGGTTATTAATCGTCAGCTTTTTGATTATTCTTCAACAAGTATTAGTAAAAGTTGATAAAAAGACCGATAAGAAAATGAATACGTTATCTTTGAAAGATGAAGGTATAAGAAGATCATTTATTTCTCTCGTGTCAACTATAGCTTATGTGCTGATAATGCCATATTTAGGTTTTATCACAGCAACAGTACTGTATCTATTTTTTTTAATGTTTTTGCTTAACAATAGGGCCTATGTCAAAATGGGCGTTATATCTGTTTTGGTTTCTATATGTGTGTTTTTAATTTTTAAAACAATATTAAATATCACACTGCCTGCCGGCTTATTGGTTTAAGGAGGCAATAAGATGGATTTTCAATTACTTTTAGATGGATTTGCAAATATTTTGCAGTTCAAAGTTTTAGCCATGATATTTATAGGTGTAACAAGTGGGATAATGATAGGATCACTCCCTGGTCTTACTGCAACAATGGGTGTAGCTTTGCTTGTGCCATTTACTTTTGGTCTTCCAATCAATCAAAGCATGGCAATGCTGCTTGGAATATTTAGTGGTGCAATATATGGCGGGTCAATATCTGCAATCTTAATAAGAACGCCGGGCACTCCTGCGGCTGCGGCAACGTTGATAGATGGTTACCCCCTATCTCAAAGAGGTGAAGCAGGTCGTGCTTTGAGTATGTCTGCCTTTGCTTCATTTATCGGTGGTTTTACCGGGGCTTTAATCATGACTTTTTTATCACCACAAATATCTAAATTTGCATTAGAATTTAGCCCAGCTGAATATTTTGCTCTTGCCATGTTTGGTTTAAGCATCATTATCTCTGTATCTGGTAAATCAATATTAAAAGGTCTGATGTCTGGATTGATTGGTTTATTGATAGCAACCATTGGACTTGATCCAATGAATGGGTTCCCTCGATTTACATTTGGATCGATCAATCTCTTAGAAGGACTCAATTTTATTCCAACATTGATAGGGCTTTTTGCATTAGCAGAAGTATTCAAGGGTGTAGAAAATATAGTTTCAACATCAAAAGTTGAAAGCAAAATAAATCAGCTCCTACCGAGTGGCAAAGATATAAAGGCATCTTGGCTGTCGATATTGAAATCGAGTATTATGGGCACATTCATAGGCTCTATACCAGGCGCAGGTAGTGATATTGCAGCATTTGTAGGATATAGCGAAGCCAAAAGGTCTTCTAAGCACCCTGAGAAATTCGGTACTGGAGTAATTGAAGGTGTTGCGGCTGCTGAATCAGCTAATAATGCTTGTACCGGCGGGGCAATGATACCCCTGTTATCTCTTGGTGTTCCAGGAGATGCAGTTACAGCTGTTTTGCTTGGTGCTTTTATCATGCAGGGTTTGAGACCCGGTCCTTTAATGTATCGGGACCATATGGATGTCGTATATAGTGTTTTTGCTGCTATGATGGTTGCAAATATTGCTATGTTTTGTGTTGGAACATTAGGCGTAAAGTTCTTCGCCAGAATAATTACCATTGATAGAAAGGTTCTTCTGCCGGTTATTTTTGTGCTCTCATTGGTTGGAGCATATTCAATGCGTAACAGTATGTTTGATGTCTGGATTGCAATAGGCTTTGGGGTAGTTGGATATTTCATGCAGAGGTATGAGTTCCCTGCTTCTCCCATATTACTTGCATTGATATTAGGTCCAATGGCAGAATCAAATTTGAGAAGAGCCATATTCATATCTCAAGGCGATTTCTCAATATTTATTACTAGACCAATAAGTGCAGTTCTGCTTGTGCTTGCAGTTATCTCAATAATCAGTTCAATCATTAAACAAAGGCGCATTACAAAAAAACTTGAAGCAGCTGATATATATGGTAAGTCATAATACATGAATACATATTTAAATATTATCGGATATTTGATAAGATACACATAAGCCAAACGAAAAGAACTTATATATGTGATTAATATTTAAGGGAGATTAGACCATGAGGAAGTTTATTTATATTATCGCAGTAGTGATAGTGGCAATGCTCGCCTATGTTTTTGCATATCAAAATCAATCACAACAGATATCTGAAGAAAATATAACTTCTCAACAAGTAGAAGAAGAGTATATATTCCCTAATAAGGCCATTACTGTAATCGCTCCTTATGCTATTGGAGGTGGCACTGATAGTGTAGCAAGAGCAATCGCTCAATGTGCAAGAAAATATTTTCCTCAGCCAGTTGTAGTCGTTAATAGATTGGGGCAAGGCGGCGCACGAGGAATTAAGGAAGGGATTTATGCGAAAAACGATGGATATACATTGACATTGTTGACCGTAGAGATAAACAGTCTTTCTGCACTAAACTTAATAGAAGTAGATTATACAGACCTAGAGCCAGTTATTCTTTTAAATAGTGAGCCTGGATTATTGGTTGTAAGAAAGGATTTTCCATTTGATTCGATTGAAGAGCTAACAAATGCAAATATGCAAAATGATATGGAATACGCCATAGGCAGTTCCGGGAAAGGAAGTATTTGGAATATTGCGGCTATTGGGATAGAAAACAGAACGAATTTAAAGTTTAATCATATTTCATATGATGGCACATCGTATGCAGTTTTGGATGTTCTTGGCGGAAAAACAGATATGGTTGTTGCGGGTTTATCAGAGGTGAGTGTGCACATAAACGAAGGAGAGCTTAAAGTTTTAACCGTGCTGGCTGATGAGAGAATATCAGAAATTCCTAACGTAAGAACCTTTAAAGAAAGTGGATATGATTTTAGTATATCTACATGGCGTGGACTTACTTTGCCTAAAAATGTTGATGACCAAACAAAGCAGATCATAATAGAAGGATTTACAAAAGCTGCTATGGACAAAGATTTTCAAAATATTATGAAAACCCTTAATCTAAATTATGATTTTATGGATACAAAAGAGTTTGCAGCATTTTTAGAGAAAAATTATTACTTTTTTAAGGATATAACAAAGAATATTAAGCTGGACAATTGACATGAAACCATTAAGGAGGAAATCATGAATGAAGTGATTTTAAGAATAAAGCAAGAAAGAATTATAGCTATTGTTAGAAACATACAAGCAGATAAGATCATTGATACGTGCAAAGCACTTGTGGCCGGTGGTATTACCTGTATTGAAGTAACTTTTAATCAATCCAGTGCAACAGGCGAAGCGGATACCATCAATGCAATTAAGAACATCAATGATACTATCGGAGATAAGGTTTGTCTTGGTGCAGGAACAGTTATGACAGAGAAGCAGGTTCAACTTGCTGTAGAAGCTGGTGTCAAATATATTATTTCACCAAATTAT
>JAKSCF010000185.1 GCA_022360735.1 Clostridia bacterium | reverse complement strand
TTTCCTTTTTTAATATCTTTTTGGTAACCTATTTCAATGGCAGACTTATATAATGGATTAGAAAAATCTCTGTACAACTCACCGAAAATACCATAATGGGTATTGGAATATAAAGAACCAATGGGCTTATCAGCTTCATAAAAAATACCTTTTATTTCTCCGGGAACTCCGGATTTACCTTGCTGAATGGATAAGACTTTCGAGTGCAATATTTCACCATCCTGAACGTCTAACAGAACGCCGGTATCAACATCAGTGATTGCATGTCCTAATGCACCAAAAGTATGCCGAGTTATATCATAATAGGTTAATGTACCTATACCGGCAGTTTTGTCTCGGACCCATAAACCTATTCTATATTGTTGATCGGCCTTTGAGAAAACAGGTTTTACAGTAAAATTGAGAATTTGATCCTTTCTTTTAACTTTCAATCTTACTTCTTCTACCGAATCATTGATCAAGCTTTGAACATGGGTAGAATTGGTTACGGTTGTTCCATTAATAGCAAGGATTGCATCACCGATTTGAAGACCCGATTCCAAACTTGGATTAATATGATTGCCGTCAGAGGTTTCAATTTCTTCCATGCCAACAACTAAAACTCCTTGTATATTCATTTTTACACCGATAGAATGCCCTCCCGGAATCACCGTACAATCAGGAATTACATTAACTGCAATTTCTTTTACAGGTATTTTTCCAAATAGTGTAACATTAACGCTTGAATTCCCTAATTGATTAGGAGAAATATCGAAAGACTCGCGAAGCGGATGATTGGAGTTGGTATAACTTAAAATTTGCTCTTCTTCGCTGAAATTAAGTTTAAAAGGAAAGTTTACATGAAAAGACCGAGTTTCATTTTCAAAAATATCAATATTGTCCGGTATTTGATATATATAAAAGGAAATACTTAAGGAACTTAAAAGCATCACAATTAAACCTATATAAAAAAGGCTGCTTTTAGATATTTTAAACAAATAAATCACTCCCTGCTAAAAATCTCTTAAAATTAATTTGCCTTATTTTATATAGGTTTATGCTTTGTATATTTTACTAAATGGTATACATAATATTTTTTCAGTTAACTTTCAAAATCTTGGAGTAGTTCTTGCACCTCTTCAATGTCATATTTAATAATACCTTCTCTAAAATAATCTTGATCTACTTCACTCAAAAAATTAAAATTAATGCTGGTTTCTTGGATCATTTTTTTATTTCCTGCTTCATCGAATTCATAAATATAAATTTTGCCATCCTTTTCTTGAATCAAATAATAGGGTTCCGTATTAACAGGCTCTGATGTTTGATACACTTCTATATAATTTTCATTAATTTCATTGATAATCCAATTGCTATAATGTTCATTAATATATTTCTTTGCATCCTCTATGGATAAATTAATAATTTCATCTGGTACACTCATCTCATCAGTGGTTATATCATTGTTTTCTTTGTCATAAGTTTTACAAATCATTTTAGTTCCTATTGAAATAACTTTTTCATCATTAGAAGTATTGGAGTTATTGGTTGATGGATTATTGACTACCTTATTATTATTTTCTTCATTGTTATTAGATGGATCATCAGTTTCCTCTGCTACTTCGCTATTATTTCTAAGGCTAAAATTTTTAAAATAATTTATATTGTCTTCATCTAATACATAACCATAAATAAAAAGTGCAATAATAGACAGCACAAATAATTTGGTCCCAAGATTTCCTTTTTTTCTACTACTAAACATTCTTATCACCTCAAATTTATTAGTAATAATTGAAGTATTTAAGAATATTATTTACAATAATTTCTATTTTTATACAATGATTATAGATAAATAGCGTAAACAGACCACTAAACAAAACTCCTATCATAAGAATTTAAAATAGCTTTTCCATTGATGTAAATATAAATTTGTATTCAAAAAGAAGCCAATCTGGCTTCTATAACACATTTTTATTAGTAAATACTAATGTATTCTTTAATTTGATTAAACTTCCCCTGCCCTATTCCAGACACTTTCATAATGTCTTCAATCTTTTTAAAAGGACCGTTTTTTGTTCTGTGTTCCACTATAGCCTGTGCCAATACTTCTCCAATGCCATTTAAAGCTTGAAGTCGAGAAGCACTTGCAGTATTTATATTAATCAAATTACTTTGCTCTACAGCCTGACTATTATCAGAAATATATATTTCCTTGCTGTCGGAAAGCTTTTCGGCAAGGTTAACATGGGTTAGATTTCCTTCTTCCGTCACACCGCCTACCGCATCTAAAACATCTTTAACTCTTGCATCTTCGCTTATTATAACGACACCTGGCGTAATGACCTCACCATATATACTGACATAAACACAAGGCTTTTCATCGTTGGATAAATCAACAACCGGTATTGGACCAACAATATTGCTTTCAGCTTCTTGACTGGGGATATAGAGTTGTTCACCATCCTCTAAAATTCCAGCCAAATTGATAATGGTGATATTCGCCTTTTCAGTAAAGCCTCCGGTAATATTTATGGCCTCATATACCCTGCTGCCATTTTGAAGTGTTAAAACCGAAGGTTTCACTACTTCACCGGCTACATCGACAATAATGGATTCATTGACTACTTTTTGATCATCTTCATTATTACTCTCAATCACAATATCATGCTGCATACTCATTTTAAAATTCTTAACATAATAAAAACCAAATGAAATTGAAATCATAACAAAGCCAATTGTAATTTTCAATAAAACCTTATTCATCCTCACACCCCCCAAATAATATGCCTTAACAATCATGTATAATCATTCTACAAATATTATCAATTTCCTCTATTTTTTTACATTTGAACATATAACATTACCCAAAAAAAAAGCGCCCTTATACCTTTGCAACTATAGAAAATTTTTCTTGATTTTTAATTTTCCATATGTTATCATGTATAAGTGACGCGCCGAAGTGGTGGAATTGGCAGACGCGCTGGACTCAAAATCCAGTGGGAGCAATCTCGTGTGGGTTCGAGTCCCACCTTCGGCACCATAAAAACAATGTACTTCGTGGGCATTTTTTTTATGGTGTTAAAGACATACTCGAATATCGGCGGTCGGGCCGCTCC
>JAKSCF010000767.1 GCA_022360735.1 Clostridia bacterium | reverse complement strand
TAAAAAGTATGGTCTATTCCACAGGGCCGGCAACCGTTATTTCTTTAATTATTTACTTAGTTATAGGGATGAGATTTTCCAATTCATCTATTGATAAAAGCCAGATTGATATTATTCTTGAGGGATTGAAAAGTAGTTACAATATAGGCATCATCTCTTTTATTCCACCGATTATAGTTATCGTCCTAGCTGTTAAAAAAGTAGGCGGACTGGCTGTAATGATCATAGGGTCTTTGGTTGGTTTAGCTTTTGCAATGATTTTTCAGGGGTATAGTCTGGGAGAAATGATGAGCATCATGAACTATGGGTTTAAATCAGAGACAGGCGTAGAGCAAATTGATGCGTTATTATCAAGGGGCGGCTTACAAAGTATGATGTGGACCATTTCTTTAGGATTTATTGCTTTAAGTTTTGGTGGTATATTAGAAAAGACTCAAATGTTAGATGTCTTATTGGAAAAAATATCTCGTTTGGTTAAAACCACAGGTGGACTTGTTACGACTCATGTATTCTCAGCAATTGTTGTCAACTTGTTTTCTGCCAGTCAATATATGGCGATTATTATCCCGGGCAGGCTATTGATACCTACTTATAAGGAAAAAAAATTATTACCACAGGTTTGTTCTAGGGTTTGCGAAGATTCAGCGACTGTAACGTCACCTTTGGTTCCGTGGGGCGTGTGCGGGGTATTTTTTACAGGAGCACTTGGGGTTGCTACTATTGAATATTTACCATATGTGTTTCTTGCATACTTAGCGCCAATTATTACATTGATTTATGGATATACCGGTAAATTTATGTTTAAAGAAGGAGATATTGAGTCTACAAAAACTTATAGTAAGGCCAACTAGCTGGAGGTAGCAAAATGAAGGAATTAGATCAAATCATCAATAAAGAAAACACAATTACGCTTTTGAAAGATCTGGTCAGCATCCATAGTCCATATTATAATGAGTTCTCTATTTTGAATTATGTTTATGATTGGCTGAAATCAAAGGGGTTACCTGCTGAATATCATTATTATGAAGAAGGTAAAATCACCAAATTCAAAGGTGCAAATATAATCGGTAAAATCAGTCAAAACAAGGAAGGTCCTGTGGTTTTACTGAATGGGCACGTGGATACCGTTCAGGTATGTGAAGGGTGGACTCGAAATCCATTGGAGCCAAAATTAGAGAACAATAGACTATATGGGCTGGGGTCACTAGATATGAAATCCGGTGTGTGTGCAATTATGTTAGCCTTAGAAGCCTTTAAACAGACAAAGCAAAATTTCAAAGGAAGTATTCTTTATACCTTTGTATCTGATGAAGAAGGACCTTATGGACTGGGCACTCATTATCTAATAGAAGATAATTTTACCAAAGATGTAGATGTAGCGGTTGTACCGGAGCCAAGTGCCGGATTTACAGGAAGAGAGTTTCCTTGTGTTTGTTTGGGCGCCAGAGGAGGGTATCAATATGATATTCATTTTCGTGGAAATTCAACACATGCTGCTACACCGGAATTGGGTTTAAATGCTATATTAGAAGCTTCTAAATTGATTACTGAATTAAATCATACAGATTTAATCAGTGATGAAAAACTTGGGAAAGGATCCATTTGTGTTATTGGTATTACCGGAGGTGGTCAGGCATGTTCTGTTGCTGACACTGCAACGGTAAATGTATTTAGACATACCGTAAATTCAGAAGACAAAAACACAATTATTAAAGAAATCAAAGAAGCGGCTAAAAGAGCAAATATTCAATGTGATTATGAAATTAAGTTTAGAGAAGCACCTTCCGAGGAATCCGATGGCTTTATGCCCTATACGGTAGATGAAGAAGAGCCTTATGCCAAAATTTTCTTAAACACCGTAGAAAAAACAATAGGAAAGAAACCGAACATAGCTTACTTCAGCAGTATTGGAGATTATAACTATTTAGGGTCCAGATTAAAAGTACCGACATTGGTATTTGGACCTAGAGGACAAAATTTTCATAGTGCTGATGAATGGGTGAATGTAGATGATGTAGTGGATACGGCAAAGGTCATATATAATTATTTATTAGAACTACTTGACTAGGCATATACCCTCTCTCCATAAACAATAGGCAGAGAGGGTATAACTCTGTAAAAGTATTTTAAATAATGCTAAAATTAGATTAAAAGCAGATAGGTGGTGATTAAGTGGGCGAAAACAAGATGTTGATATACAATGCAGATATACTCAGTATGGATAGAAATAATACCCAATATAATTGGATGGCCATAAAAGATGGAAGAATTATTAACATAGGGATCAATGGTGGATATGAGCAATATTTAAACGATTATGCCGATAAAATAAATATGAGAGGGCAAACCATTGTACCTGGATTTTATGATTGTCATGTACATATTGTTCAAACAGGGTTGAACTTTGAAGGTTTAGATTTTATAAATACGACTTCAATTAAGGATACCCTTGAGCTTATTGAAAACAAAGCCAAGACCGTAACAAAAGATGAGCTCATTAGAGGCATCCATTATGATGTGACTAAGATCAAGGAAAGGAGATTTCCTACCAGGCACGAATTAGATTTAGTTGCCCCTAATAACCCTATATGGATCAATAGTATAGAGTTTCATACCAGTGCCTTGAATTCTTTAGCCGTCAACGTCATTAATTTACCTTTGAATATTGGTGGAATTGCTCGAGACGAACGGAATTTGCCTCTGGGATATTTTACCGGCAAAGCAAGTGCACTTATTAGAAATAAAATGTTAAATATTATGGATAAGAAAATAAGAATGAAAGGTGTCAATAAAGCCGTTGAATTTGCATTATCCAAAGGGATTACATCCATTAATGCAATGGAAGGCGGATATACATCTCATGAAAATGATGTCCTATTCTTACTGGAAAATAAAACATCATTTCCTCTTGATATTGAAATTTACTATCAGTCCTTCTCTTACGATAAGATTTCAAATTATGGCATAAAACATATAGGCGGAGATATATCTATCGATGGCGCATTCAACTCTAGAACAGCTGCCATATCCAAGGATTATATAGACGCAAAGGATAATAAGGGTATGCTGTATTTTAGTCAAGAAGAGTTGGATTACTTTGTTGTAAAAGCTCATGAAATGGGATTGCAGATTGCTTTACATGCCGTTGGAGATAGAGCCATTGAGCAGGTTTTGAATTCTTTTGAGACGGCCCTAAAAAAACACCCTAAAAGGGATCATAGACATCGAATTGAGCATTTTGAACTCGCAACAGAAGAACAAATAAATCGGGCAAAAAAAATGGACTTAGTTATTTCTGTGCAACCGGCTTTTGAATATTATTGGGGTATGTCGGACGGCATGTATGTCAACCGTTTAGGTGAAGAACTTGCCAATAAAACAAATGATTTTAAAACTCAGATTGACAAGGGCATTGTTTTATGCGGAGGCTCAGACAGTGATGTCACAGAGATGAATCCAATACTTGGCATTTACAGCGCAGTCAATCATCCCAAAAAAGATAAATCCGTTTCTGTAATAGATGCCTTAAAGATGTTTACTATTAATGGCGCATACGCTTGCTTTGAAGAACAAATAAAAGGCAGTTTAGAGGTAGATAAATACGCTGATTTTGTTGTTTTAGACAAGAATCCACTTGAAGTAAATAAAGAAGATATCATTCATATTCAAGTATTAGAAACGTATAAAGAAGGACATAAAATATTTGAACTAGAATCAGAAGTTTAAATTGGGGTGTTATTTTGAATAGATTAAAAATAAATATATTAGGCAACCCTAAAATTGAATATAACCAAGAAGATATAACAGAAAAATTGAGCAGTAAATCAATAGGTCTATTGAGTTATCTTCTTGTGGAAGGAAAAGACGGTATCAATAGGGAAAAAGTTGCTAATATGTTTTGGGAAACCAGTAAAGATCAAGCTGCGAAGTACAATTTAAGATATAACCTATGGGCAATCAATAAACTTATTCGAATAGAAAAACACGAGATAGAAAAATCTCTGATCATATGTGATAAAAGTCAAATAAAATTTTGTGAGGATATAGAATTATATTCCGATATACATGAATTTCAAAAAATATACCAATCAGATGATGAAATTCAAATCGAGGATTTAATAACACTAAAAAAACTATATATAGGGGATTTTTTAGAAAGCTTTTATTTAAAAAATTGCTTAACCTTTAATGATTGGATTTTTTATGAGCGAGAAAAAGGACAAAAAACATATTTTGATGTGCTTTATAGAATGAAAAAAAAAAAAAAAAAAGAGCATAATTACTTGAAGCAAATAGAGATATTAGAAGAAATGATAAGGATTAATGCTTTAGATGAAGAATTATATGTAGAGCTCATCAACATTT
>JAKSCF010000186.1 GCA_022360735.1 Clostridia bacterium | reverse complement strand
TTGGGGCTGGCGTTCTCATTTACAACTTTATTCGAGTTACCTATACAATTGGCATTATTTATTTCATGGTTCGTAGTTATTGCTTTAGGCCTTAGGTTAGGACACAGTTATAAAGCTTTAGAAGGTTCTATCGCTAAAGGTATTTACAATGGTATGGATGCCATTTTAATACTTATAGCAGTAGGTGCTTTGGTTGGAACATGGATAGCTGGAGGTATTGTACCAAGTTTGATCTACTATGGTCTTAAGCTTATCAATCCAAATATATTCTTACTTGCTACACTCATCATCTGTTCATTAACATCTATTGCTACTGGTACATCTTGGGGAACTGCAGGAACTGCAGGTATCGCAATGATGGGCATTGGTCAAGGATTAGGGGTTCCCCTTCCGCTGGTTGCAGGAGCGGTTTTATCAGGGTCATATTTTGGCGATAAGTTATCACCTCTATCAGATAGTACGGTATTAACTGCCTCCATGTCGGGCATCGATGTTATGGATCACGTTAAAGGTATGTCGCCGGTGAGTATCCCCGGCTTCATCATCACAGCAATACTTTTCACAGTAACCGGGCTTAAATACGGAGGACAAAACGTTGACCTTGGAAGAGTAGAAACTTTTATGACGGCCATTAACGATAATTTTAATACAAGCATTTTATGCTTCATTCCTATGATTATCGTTATTGGACTTTTAATGAAGAGAAAGCCTTCACTTCCGGTCATATCTTTTGGTGCATTGCTGGGCATTATCTGGGCAATCCTATTTCAAGGTATGGACATGGTATCTGCTATCTGGACGGCATATTCTCCATTCCAAATCGATACAGGCGTTCAGTTTGTAGACAGCATTTTAGGACGTGGCGGCATCGAATCCATGCTGGGTTCTATCATCATCATTATCTTAGGTTTAGGCTTTGGCGGTTTGCTGGAGCAGATTGGAATACTTCAAATCATCGCTCAAAAGATAGAAGGCTGGGTAAAAAACACAGGAAGACTTACAGTTGCAACCATTGGAACTTCGTTTTTCGGTAATGTATTTGGCAGTGCTATGTATGTACCGCTGATTCTTACTCCGAAGATTTTAGGAAATAGATATGATGAACTAAAAGTTCATAGAAGAGTTTTATCTAGAAATACTGAGTTTGGCGGCACCCTTACGGCAGGTATGGTACCCTGGAGTGACAACGGTATCTTCATGGCGGGGATTTTGGGTGTTTCAACCTTTGAATACCTACCTTTCATGTGGTTGGCATTTACATGTATTGCCATCACAATCATTTACGGATTCATGGGCAAGTTCCAATGGATTGGTGAAGAAGTTGAATTCACAAACTCCGAAGAAGAGGCATCATAGATAAAGAGGTAAACCCGATGAAAAAAATACTTGTTATCGCTACTGGAGGAACAATCGCTTGTTCCGACAGTGGCGACGGCTTAAAACCCAGTTATGACGTCAATGACTTGTTAGCGCATATTCCATCCATCAATGAAGCTTGTGACGTCACCGGCGAATTGATCATGAATATAGACAGCACAAATATGAATCCAAAGTTTTGGGTAAAAATTGGCACCGTCATTAATAAGAATTACCGCTTATATGATGGGTTCGTTGTTACCCACGGTACAGATACACTGGCTTATACTTCCGCAGGGATGTCCTATATTCTAAACGGATTGAAAAAGCCTGTAGTTTTCACAGGAGCACAGCATTCTATAGAGGAATTCGGCACAGACGCAAAACAGAATTTAAATGATGCGATCCTATATGCACTAGAAGGTATCCCAGGTGTTTTTGTAGCCTTCGATGGGAAGATAATAAATGGAACAAGAGCAATGAAAGTTAAGACCAAAAGCTTAGATGCCTTTTCTAGTGTGAACTACCCCTTTGTTGCCAAGGTGAAATATGGAAAAGTATATCATAACCACGACCTAGAACGAAAGTTTATTCAGGCTGCCTTTGGCGAATTTTCAGTAGATACTCAGCTTTGTACGGATATTATGGTTTTGAAGCTATTTCCTGGGATGGACACCAAAATATTTGATTTCATAAAAGATAATTATAAGGGACTCATTATAGAGAGCTTTGGAACCGGAGGAATACCCTTTGAGAATAACGATATCATTTCAAAAGTAAAGGAACTTGTAGAGAACGGTATGCCTGTAGTGGTTACCACGCAGTGTTTAGAGGAAGGTATCGATTTTGAAATCTACGAAGTGGGAAGAAAGCTCATCCAAAGCAATATAATATTTGCAAAAAATATGAACACAGAAGCCATCGTTGCAAAACTGATGTGGGCTGTAAGTAAAGGGGATAATCTTGCAGAGGTAAAATATCTGATGGAAGAACCAAAAATGGATGATTGTTTGAAATATCCTATACAAGCAGATTGCCTTACCATATAAAGCTATGTTAAAGTAAGCTTATAAGATTTAAAATAAAGAATTAGGAGGGCAGAAGATGGATAGTAAGTATTCTTTGAAAAATCAAGCTATATCACCTTCTATGACTTTAGCCATTACAGCTAAAGCAAAAAAAATGAAGGCAGATGGGGAAAACATTATCAGTTTTGGTGCCGGTGAACCGGATTTTAAAACGCCGGCGCATATAAGATCTGCAGCTATTGATGCCATAGAAAGTGGAAAAACAGGTTATACAGCAGCTGCCGGCATGCCGGAGCTAAAGCAAGCCATTTGTGATAAGTTTAGAAATGAAAATAATTTAGAGTACAAACCGGAGAACATTGTTGTATCAAATGGCGCAAAGCACTCGCTTTATAATGCCTTCCAAGCCATTTTAAATCCTGGGGATGAAGTAATCATCCCGGTACCTTACTGGGTGAGTTATCCGGAGCTTGTGAAGCTTTCGGATGGGGTTCCGGTTTTGGTTGAAACGAAAGAAGAAGAGGGGTTTAAATATAATATAGAAATTCTGAGAGCTAGCATAACCCATAAGACAAAAGCCATTCTTATAAACAGTCCCAATAATCCTACCGGGACGGTATATACAAAAGACGAATTAAAAGAGCTGGCTGAATTAGCTGTTGAGAAAAATATTTTTGTTATATCGGATGAGATATATGAAAAATTAATATATAACGGAGAGCATGTGAGCATAGCCGCTATGGGGGATACGATAAAGGAACTTACCATTATAGTAAACGGGATGTCAAAAGGTTATGCTATGACAGGTTGGAGAATAGGATACACGGCTTCCACTGAGAAAATATCTAAAATCATGACCAATATTCAAAGCCACGCCACTTCTAATCCCAATACGGTTGCACAGTATGCCAGTGTTGCAGGACTAACAGGCGGCGATGAATCGATTTTAGAAATGGTCAAAGCATTCAATGAAAGAAAAAACTTTATGGTAGACAGAGTTAATGCCATATCCAGCCTTTCATGCCGAAAGCCTGAAGGTGCATTCTACGTCATGGTCAACATCTCAGAAATCATCGGCAAAGCATATAAAAGCAATAGAATAAACGGATCCATGGATGTGGCTTCATTCATACTTGAAAACCAAAAAGTCGCAGTGATTCCCGGTATAGCTTTTGGCGCTGACAACTATATCCGCCTTTCATATGCCACTTCAATGGATAATATCAAAGAAGGCCTTGATAGAATAGAAAAGTTTGTTTTAAATCTAAAGTAAAAGAAACCAGCTAAACAAAGTGAAGAAACATATTAGTGTGAAAATCTAGTATGTTTTTTTGTTGTAATGAAGAACGTCAATGATTTTATGTTTCATAGCGCAATTATGCTATAATTATGGCATAAAATATTAAAAGGAGAGTGTCAATATGCCACTTATGAGTATGGAAACCTATGAGAACTATTGCTAAGTTAGAACTATATCAAAAGTTGTCAGAGGCTGAAAAGGATCTTTCCGAAGGTAATGTGCTAGATGCCGAAGTGGCATTCAGTGAGCTTAGGGAGAAACATTTTTGAAAGTAAATTATATACTACCCACTGGTCTTAACTCCGCTCCACTGTATCTCTTCATTTTTGACGAATCAAATTCACTTTCTTTATTATTATCTAAGTATTTTTTATAAGACCCAATATAGCGGTTTTTTTTTTTTTTTTTTTCAATAAAGTCAA
>JAKSCF010000187.1 GCA_022360735.1 Clostridia bacterium | reverse complement strand
CCTCTAAAAAGGGCTCGCTTTCTATATCCCCTACCGTACCGCCAATTTCAGTAATAACAATATCTGCATCGTCTTGCTGCCCGACCCGTACTACTCGTTCTTTTATGGCATTGGTAATGTGCGGGATTACCTGTACGGTAGCACCAAGGAATTCTCCTTTTCTCTCTTTATTTAAGATTGTCCAATATATTTTTCCTGATGTTACGTTACAATACTTGTTGAGATTAACATCTATAAACCGTTCATAATGCCCTAAGTCTAAATCGGTTTCTGCGCCATCATCGGTAACAAATACTTCCCCGTGCTGGTAAGGACTCATGGTTCCGGGATCAATATTGATATATGGATCGAATTTTTGAATCATTACTTTTAGCCCCCTGCTTTTCAGAAGACATCCCAATGACGCTGCAGTAATTCCTTTTCCTAAAGAGGATACGACTCCTCCGGTTATAAATATGTACTTTGTTGACATGATACACCCCCAAAAAAAATTAATTTTAAACAAGAAAACTTATAGAAAACTAAGAAATACAAAAAAACATATTTAATCTCATATATATTTCCCTTATATTTTTTTAATATAAGTTGACATCTATATAATAAGGAAGTCTTTTATACTAGAAGAAAATCTATTATTTAGATCATTATATAAGTTAAAGACAAGTTATTATTTGTTAATTTATAGCAATTAAGAAAATTAACTATATATATAACGCGAGCGCTTTGCTTTAAAATATTAGGATTTAAAGGAATAAATTAAATTGGAAAATGCTTTGAATAATCTCCTCTACTATTTTAATCTAAATCTTTTTATATATCTATAATAAATTTTATTTTTAATTGTTTTTATCGACAAAAAATGATATTATATCTAAGTTAATTTAGAAGAGGGAGTGAGTGTGCTTGCAGATTGGATTCAATAATGACTTATATATTGAAAAACAGACGGAACATATACTAAAGAGAATCGAAAGATTTGATAATAAGCTTTACCTAGAGTTTGGCGGGAAACTTTTTGATGATTTCCATGCTGCCAGAGTACTTCCAGGTTTTGATGTCAATGCAAAGGTTAAGCTGTTACATAAATTGAGAGACAAAGCCGAAATAATATTTTCTATTCACGCAGGGGATATTGAACGTAATAAAATTCGTTCAGATGTTGGAATAACTTATGATATGGAAGTCATGAGGTTAATAGATAATTTTAATAGCTGGGAGATTCCTATCAACAGTGTGGTAATTACCAGGTATGCAGAACAGCCTTCTGCTGATATTTTTATTAAGAAGCTCGAGATGAGGGGTGTTAAAACCTATATTCATCGGCATATACAAGGCTATCCTCATGATATTGATACCATCGTAAGTGATGAGGGTTATGGCATTAATCCATATGTTGAAACTACTAAGCCCCTTGTGGTAGTTACCGCACCGGGTCCCGGCAGCGGAAAGCTTGCTACCGCTCTTTCTCAGCTCTATCATGAGCATAAGAGAGGTGTTAAGGCCGGTTATGCAAAATTTGAGACTTTCCCTATTTGGAATCTTCCATTGATGCATCCGGTTAACATTGCTTATGAAGCAGCCACTATAGATCTTAAGGATGTTAATATGATTGATCCTTTTCATTTAGATACTTATGGGGAGACTACCGTTAATTACAATAGGGATATTGAAGTTTTTCCTATTGTTAAAACCATCCTATCCACCATTGTAGGAGATGATTCTAATTATAAGTCCCCTACCGATATGGGTGTCAATATGGCCGGTTATGGTATATTTGATGATGCGGTGGTAAAGGAAGCTGGAAAACAAGAAATTATAAGAAGATATTATAAGTCCTGGTGCGATCATAAACAAGGGATTATAGACTTAGAAACCGCACAAAGAATAAATGTCATTATGAAAGAACTCAATTTAAAGCCGGAGGACAGGCTGGTGGTACAACCGGCAAAGGAAAAATCAGAGAAAACAGGTGTTCCTGCTATGGCAATTATGCTTCATGACAGCAGGATTGTTACCGGTAAAGCTTCTTCTTTGATGAATGCTTCCGCTAGTGCTATACTAAATTCCATTAAAGTTTTATCGGATATTTCGGATGAGATTTTGTTGATATCGCCTATTGTATTGGAGCCTATATTGAAGCTTAAAAAGAATACCCTTGGAAGCAAAAATCCTGTGTTGAATCTTGAGGAAATATTAATTGCTTTAAGTATCAGTGCAGCTACCAACCCAACTGCGGCTTTAGCAATGACAAAGCTGGAATGCCTTAAAAACTTTGAAGCACATTCATCCAATATTATCAGCCAAGCTGATGAAAATATATTTAGGAAATTAGGTATTCATATTACTTGTGAGCCGGAGTTTCCGACTAAGGATTTGTATTTTGTGTAGGTTTGCATGATTTCTTTATAAATCGTGTAGATAAATTAATAATTAAAGTTTAGGGTGGCCACAAAAGTGCCACCCTTATATAAATCTTATTTTTATTTTAGTATCTCTATTGCTTTTTCTAGCTGTGCATCTCTATTTAAATTGTTTAGGTAATCGACAATTTCTGTTTTTAGCAGGTCTCTTGTAGTATGGTCTAAAACACCGTATGGAAAGATTCCTTTTGATGTTTGAAAATGTTTGATGGCTTCAAAGGTTACTTCATCTAATATTCCTGTTGCTCGCACTTGGTCATATCCTAAGAATGCAAGTCTTTGCTGTGCGCCAAATACATTTAACCCTTGGTCGTTTAAAGTGGGTTTTTTGGATTCAATCATTGGGGCAAATTGTTCGGCTTGCTCTACAAGTTCATCAAAATCCGGGTTAGCTTTATTTTCTATTACAATATCCGGTGTAATGCCATTTTGGTGAATAACCTTTTTATTGGGTGTCAGAAAATGGGCTACTGTCAACTTCATGCCGCCGCCATTTTTAAGGTTGAGAGATGTTTGAGCAGAGCCTTTTCCGAATGTTTGAGTGCCTATTATGGTTCCTGAATTGCTGTCTTGTATGGCTCCTGCCATTATTTCTGAAGCACTGGCAGTGCCGCCATTTACTAGAACCGCAACAGGAATATCTATTTGTGGTGTTTCGGATTCATAAGTTTCCGTAATTTCTCCCTTTGATTCAAAGTGCATGATGGGTCCTTTTGGAACGATTGCCTCTGCTACTTCTAAAGCCGTATTGATATAGCCCCCGCCATTGTTTCTCAAGTCAATAATTAAGGACTGTATATTTTCTTCTCTTAGTTTTGCTAAAGCATCTTTAAATTCTTCTCCGGTATTACTGTCAAAGCTTAGAATTCGAATATAGCCAATATGATTTTCTTTCACTTCATGGGATACTGAAGATAGTTTTATGGTTTCTCTTATAATTTCAAACTGAAGATTTTCTGCATATCCTTCTCTTTTTATGCCTACGGTTACTTTCGTACCGGGTTCGCCTCTTAATAAGCTTACAATATATTCTGAAGTAGCCTCTGATACATCCTCTCCATCTACGCTTACAATAACATCACCTGATAATATGCCTGCTTCATAGGAAGGACCATCTGCCATAGCAGATATAACGACACACTGATTGTCTTTTGTTGTAATAACAACTCCTATTCCTGTATATTCACCGGAAACAGATTCAACAAAATCATCATACTCATCATTTCTTGTAAAATAAGTGCTATACGGGTCCAATGCTTCAAAAAATCCATTATATACTTCATCTACGATTTTTTCATAATCAATATCTTCAGCATATTTCGCATCCACATACTTGACTAAGTCTTTTAAAAAATCCAACTGCTCGTCCACATAAGTGATATCTCTCTCTTCTTCTGCTGCAAAGGCCATACTGGCTAAAGAAAAGAATATCATTAAAAATGCTATAACAAATGCTAGTATACGTGCTGCTTTCTTTTTATTTTTCACTTGCTTCTCTCCTTTTATTAATTTTTTCTATTCTTCATGATTTCTATATTAATTTTATTTTTACCTTCCACTAGGCCCTGCAGGCTGATATCATATTCTATTTTTAAAGATCCTGTAACATCTTGAATATTTAATGCATTTTCAATACGTTTAGTTACCACTTCCATTTCAACGTTGCCATAAGGGGTATTATAATGGGTATTAAATCTTTTTCCTTTTTCAAATTGGATTTCTGAGGATGCGGTTCCGAATCTTTTCATTTTAATAAGGTCATCTGTTATTTTAAGGGTTGTAACACATCCTTCTATTCCTGATAACTCTGTTTCCTGATATACCAAGTATGTGGTATCTCCTTTTCTGTAATACTTCCCTTCGGTAATCAATTCAATAACCTCTTCTTCTCCACCCTTGCCCATTTGTTTTCCAATAATTTTTAACATTATGTTTTTCATGCCTTCTCCACCTCCAGCTTTAGTGCATTTCTACTTTTTTCTTCATATTTTTCAAGGGCATATGCTATTAATTTGTCAATAAGCTTAGAATATTCAACACCTTCCTCTTCCCACAAAAGCGGAAACATGCTAAATGCTGTAAATCCGGGAATGGTATTAATTTCATTAATGTATATCTTTTCTGTTTCTTTAGAGATAAAGAAATCTACTCGGGCAAAGCCGCAGCAGTCTAATGCTTTATAAGCATCAATAGCTAATGCTCTTATTTTCTCTTCTTGTTCTTTTTTTATATTTGCAGGTATACATATTTTAGATTTGCCGCCATCGAAATACTTGGCTTCATAATCATAGAATTCTTTGGATGGTATAATTTCACCTACTGCAGCTGCTTTTGGATTATCATTGCCCATGACACCTGTTTCTATTTCTCTGCAGTTAATGAATTCTTCTATGATGATTTTTCTATCATACCGGCAAGCTTCCAATAGTCCTTCCAATAGTTCTTTTGGGTTATGCGCTTTAGATATACCTACACTTGATCCTAAATTAGCCGGTTTTATAAATACAGGATAATCAAAATCCTTTTCAATTTGAGCAATGATTTCATTTGGATCTTCTTCAAAGTCTTTTCTAAAAATAACGGTATAATCACATATAGGCAGATTTTCTCTTTCAAACAAAACCTTTGAACATGCCTTATCCATTGCAGTAACAGATCCAAGAACACCTGCTCCTACATAGGGTATGTCCGCCATTTCAAAAAGCCCTTGAATGGTACCATCTTCACCATATGGTCCATGTAGTACAGGAAACACTACATCTACTTTATCTTTTAATGGATTATGGGTTCCTATAAGATCAAAGGCATATTGATTTGGGTTCTGATCGTATAAATTTTGAGCGATTTCTTCCCATTGGCCGTTTTCTATGTTTTCAACAGGGCCCTCATAAAGCATCCAGCGTCCTTGTCTGGTTATACCAATACATATGATGTCATATTTTTGTTTATCTACTGCTCTTATAACTGAAGTGGCTGACATTAATGAAACCACATGTTCACCTGAGCGCCCCCCAAAAATAATACCCAACTTTATTTTACTAGCCATAGGAATCCCCCCAAATAATTAGATTTCACCTGCATCTTTGGTCAATAATCTATCATAAAACAATCTATGATTATTTAAAAATGAACATAATACCTCTGATTATAAATAGTATTACTATTATATCATTTGAATACAAAAAAAGAATCTAATCTGCAAATTTATCACATAAATTTAACATTTCAGATTCTGGATGGGGAAAGTTTATGTGTGTAAGTTAAATTAAAAGGTTGGGCACTGAGACCCAACCTTACCAAGAAAATTTTGCTTACAGGAGCAAAACATATTTTTAGATTTTTAATTTTTCATATCATTAACGTTCCGTTTTCGCTGATGATGGCTTTTAGGATTTTTTCTTCCATTCCTGTATCCGCATTGATGTAAATTAGAAAATGTTCATCATTTTTTGTGGCTTTGATTTCATAGCAGTATATTTCCCCATTAAAGTTAGTCGGAATATAGCAGAGTCTGGGTTCTTCGGTAATGGTCGCTCGGACGCTTACAGACTGTCGAGCTTCTGCCGGAGAAATGGATGGTTCTTTTATATCTCTTGGCGTATTCAAAGTCAAGAAATGAGTTGCATCAAAGCCGACTATATCGCCATTGTCTAAAGCAACCTTTACTTTTATTAAGTCAGGATACATAACAACATTATCCTGTGCATAAGCATAATTGATTAGTACCGTATTGTCTGTTTTCAAAGAGTAAGTAGGCATCATATTATGGTACCCTTTCTCATTTAGAAAATCGTTTGCGACTTCAATAGACTGTTTTCGTGATATGTTGGCTTTTTCAACAGGTCTGTTATCTAAAACAGATACGGTGTAGCCTTTAATTTCTGATATATCGATATAGATGGGACTATCTGAATCTTTTTGTTGAACCTTAAAGCTGTGAGTTACAATTCTGCCTTTTGAGCCATCATCTCTTTCTATTGCTTCTATCTTATCTTCTCCAATAAAATCTTTCGCCCTTTTCTCTGCTTCTTCGATGCTTATTTTGCTGCCTCGCAGTTTAGGTTTTGCGCCTTGAATGACATGCTCTGAAAAAGGTCCGTCATAAATGAGTTCCGGATATTTATTCAGCCTCTCTTCAAATTGAGTAAATTGGGCTTGTACTGAATTTTGCTCTCCAATATCCTCTGTTTTCTTTTCCAGCAGCTGTAATGTTCGTTGTCTCCTATATTCATTTTGCCAAGCTTTTCCTCCAATGGTCTCGTCTTTTATCTCATTCAGCCCTGATGAAAGTTGAATACTGTATTGATATAACTGTTCAAGGTTTTCAATATCTTCCTGAGATAGTGTATCGCCTTTGATACTTTTTTGAGCCATTGCAAAGGTATAGTCTCCTAATTGGTTGAGGTATTTATCCGATTTGGAAGTGGCTTCATGACTCAAAGGCAGCTGTGCCAGATAATCTTCCGCGTTATATGCATTTTGCCACACCTTAGAAAAAAGGACCATGTTTTCTTTGGTTTGAGTAGATATCATCAACTTAGACAACTCTGATGATATGGTCTCTACGCTTCCTACCAAATCATGATAATTTCTTCTCATCTGATTATCAATGAATAAGTAGTAATCCTCTTTTGCTTGATATTGAAGATATCCCCATACACCTGTTCCTATCACAGCAACTATGAGAAAAACCATAACACCCATATTGATGTATTTCTTTTTCATAGAGTACCTCCGTATTTTCTTTGAGATTAAGTTTATGGTTAATTTTTTTTACATCATTTAAAGATTAATAGAAAAATCAATGCCCTGCCTTATATGCCAAAATTATGTTTTCCTATTACTCTTATTATGGTTCTTGACCAAATCCATCTGCTGGTTGCAGTTGCCGGATTCCAATAATAGATACATCCTCCTGTAGGGTCCCATCCATTGAGAGCATCTTCAGCTGCTCTCATGGAAGTCTGAGTGGGTGGTAAATTAATTTGGCCATCCGATACTGCTGTAAAAGCACCGGGCTGATAAATTACCCCGGCGATGGTATTAGGAAAGGATGGATTGCGTATACGGTTTAATACCACTGCTCCAACCGCAACTTGTCCTATATACGGCTCTCCTCGTGCTTCACCTGTTATAGCCTTTGCTAAGAGAATCTTCTCATTTTGCCTGGTTGTAGACCCTCTTGAGGTTCCTCCTTGTCTTGTACCCACAAACATTCCCAGGGCATTAAAGGTTTCAGGTCCTACGACACCATCCACTCTTAATCCATTCTTTCTCTGGAATTTTATTACCGCATCAAAGGTTAACTGTCCAAAATAGCCATCTGCATAGCCATATAAATATCCCCAATTGATCAATTTTTGTTGAACCCTTCGAACCGTCTCACCCTGAGAACCCCAATAAAGTATCTCTTGAGCAAAAACGTCTTGGACTAAATAGGCAGAGTTCAATAAAAATATGGTCAGCAGAATAACAGTTAAGCTTAAAGATATGAACACGACTCGTTTCAATACTATTTCCTCCTTTTATAGGCTTGTATCATCAGTGTTTTCCTTAAATAACAATTCTTGAATTTTTTCTTTTATCGTTTCAGCTTTCTCAAGCGTTAAAAATTTTAGCTTTAAAACCGGCTCATTTTTTTCAGCCGCATTTATAATCATTTGATACTCTTCTTTGGTAAGCATATCAAGGCTTTCCTCAATATTGATTTCATCACTGGGCTTTGAACTGTCTATTAAGCACAGCGGCGGAAAGAGAACACACCACCAATTATTTCCCTTACCTTCTCCAATAACCACATTCAATGCTTCATATTCGCCTGCCGGAAAAGTTATAGTCCCATACGTTTTTTCCGGAATCCATGTGGTTCCCAGGTGTGCTTTTACAGCATATACATATCCGTTTTTAAGAAGCGTTCTATGGGCAGTATCCTCAATAAAATCAAGATTATTTTCTAGAATCTTTCGGGACTCGAAAATATTCTCTGATGATTGTAATTTATTATTTAACGATTTAATGATTTCATCTCTAACTTTCAGTTTTAACGCCTGATCTTCTTCTGAATTACTATTTGCTATTACATGAAAACGAATAATTTTATCTTCATATGTCAATGAAACTTCATCATTGTCTATAAGAGAAAAAACACAAAGTAAAATTACAAATAGTAAGAGGATCAATCCCTTCATTTTATTATTTGATTTCATATTCACACCTCATAAGTTGTTAGCAACAGAATAAAATGATCTGTCCCCTGTCACCTAAATAAATTCTTATGTATCATTTTTTCCAGTACTATGGTTTTTATACGTCTATTGGGAATTAAGGTATAGAGATTTGTGGAATTCTTTTAAGTTTGAGGTTTAATGTTAGAGGTATGATTATATAATGTTGCTGATTTATGTCAGAATAGAATGGGGGTTACCGATGGAGTAGCTGGTTAAAGGCAAAAAAATAGAAGTAGGTGTTTTGGTCTACTTCCTTACAATTTTTTTATTTACTTTCTTCATTGAGTAACGTTTCTTTTAGCATGTCAATATGGTATTGTCCATTTTTTTGGGCTGCTATCGGGTCTCTGTTGAGTATGGACCGGTATATGAGTTGATGCTCAGAGGGCATCTCTTTAGCTCTTTTAAATTCGGTAAAATAGGTGACTCTAAACCTAAGCACCAGTTCTTGAAGACTATTTACCATTTGAATCAGTTTTTTATTTCTGGTAGCTTCAAAAATCAGATTGTGAAAGTGTGTATCTTTTTCAACCATTTTCTTCATATCATTATTAATAACTGCCTGATTAAATTCTTCTTCTACAACTTGTAGATTTTCTAATTCTTCATCTGTAATTCGTTTTGCGGCTAAAGATGCCGCAAGGCCTTCTAATACGCTTCGTACCTCTAGAATATCCAGTGTTTCTTTTATGGATACATCGGCAACATAAGCACCTTTTCTAACCTCCATGACAACCAAGCCTTCTAGTTCAAGCTTCCTTATGGCTTCTCTGACAGGTGTTCTGCTGACACCAAGTTTTTCTGCAAGGTCTATTTCCATTAGTCTTTCTCCCGGTTTTAGAGTTCCATTAAGAATGGATGTCCTCAATTGTTCAAAGACCAACTCTCTTAAAGGGCGATGGTTCTGTATACCAAATTTTTCAACGTCCATATTATCCTCCTAACCATTACCTAACCTATTATCCAGTGATACAAACTTTACTTTACTGTTTTTACTAAATAAGTTTCATTGTAAACCTTTTTTAAATTTTCAAAAGCAGATTTTGCTCGATTATAGTCCTTATAAAGTCCAAATACCGTAGGCCCGCTGCCACTCATTAATGCAGCCTCGGCTCTGCATTCCAGCAGTTTAAGTTTAATGCCGGAAACTATAGGGTTTTCCATTAATGTGACTGTCTCAAGTACATTAATCATATTGCATTTGATTTCTTCAATCTTATTGGTTTTTAGCTGCTGAACCATTTCATCGACATCTGGGTGTTTTTCTATTTCATCTAACTTAAGATTGCTATAAACTTTTGCTGTAGATACACGAAGATTAGGCTTACATAACACGACAAATGCATCTAAGCCGGCAATCGGTCTGAGTTCGTCTCCTATGCCTTCTGCTACAGCACATCCCCCCAATATACAAAAAGGCACATCTGCTCCAAGCTTACCGCCAAGCTTCATCAAGTCATTTTTACTCAAGTGCATGTCCCATAATTGATTCAGCCCTATCAAAACAGCCGCTGCATCTGTACTTCCTCCAGCCAAACCTGCAGAGACTGGAATATTTTTATGGATATCTATGCTAACGCCTTTTTTAATATTATAAGTCTTTAATAAAAGTTCTGCAGCCTTGTACGCAATATTCGAATCGTCATTGGGAAGATAATCCAAATTTGAATTAACCTTTATTTCTGAACCTGAATCCTCTTGTACGGATACTTCATCAAATAAATCAATTTCCTGCATAATCATCTTGACTTCGTGATATCCATCTTCTCTTTTTTTTATAGCATCTAATGCAAGATTTATCTTTGCTCTGGCTTTCAAAGTTATTTGTTTATTCATAATATTCCGCCTAAAATTGTTTATTGTATACAGTATTATACATTATCTCACAGAAAGAAAAAAGCTTTTCTTTTGTAAAAGTCGTGAAATGGGACGTTTTTTAGCAAAAGTTTAGGTTGGGTACCAGGACCCAACCCACAATTTATTTAAAAATTAGATTATTTTGTTTGTTTATTGGCAATTTTTTAGTAAGATTAGTTTTTCTCCTGATCTAATTTCTTGTTCATCCACTATATTATTGATGGTTTTTATTTCTTCTATGGTTGTTCTATATTTTTTTGCGATCTTCCAAAGGTTATCGTCTTTCTTGATGATATAAACAATAATACTTGGATCTGATTCAACGCTGATAACTTCATCTAATACCGCTACTTTCGTTAGCGCTTCATAAGTCTCTTTAGAATATGCAATGCTCTTCATATATATGTCGGCATTGATCTCAATTTGTTTGGCGTTCATCAACTCAAATTCATTTTTTCTAATAGAAATATCTCTTTCCATTTCGCTGTTATCTTTCAAGCCTTGAATTTCTATAGCATGCCTAAATGGAATTTCTTCTTTGAAACCCACAATATTTTTACTTTCTTCATTGGATTGGTATAAAACAGTTATAACTAAAACACCTTCAACGATATCTTTTTCATTTTCAACATAGCTGTCTGTTTCTATAACCTTAGCTGTAATGTTAACAATTCTAGCAGCATCCGGATTCATATCGGGCAGTGTAATGATTTCTCTAACAGGTATTTCCGCCGCACCTTTCCCACATAATCGTTTGGATTTAATGATATCTTTTTCTACTTCTATTTCTTTTTGAGGATGATAAGCATCTATTAATATTTCTTTTTCTTTTAATTGGGATATCTCTATGTCCGTTTGAATATCAATATCTGCTTCTAAAAGCGTAGCATT
>JAKSCF010000492.1 GCA_022360735.1 Clostridia bacterium | reverse complement strand
TAGTGTGACTCTTATAGCAACTTTTACAGACCCATATGAAGCACATGACTTTTTACAAAATAATCAAGTTGACATTATTTTTCTTGATATAGAAATGCCCAATATGAATGGACTTGAGTTTGCCAATGAAATTGATACTAAAACAACAGATATCATATTTATAACAGCATACGATGCATATGCAATAGAGGCATTTAGAGTACATGCCCTTGGTTATTTGCTAAAGCCTATTGAAAAGAATATTTTAGAAAAAGAGATAAACTATATTGCAGATAAGAAAAACATAGATGCAAATTTACATAAAGACATTAAATTAATCGTACATGCCTTTGGCAATCCCAAAATAAAGACTTCGGATAATAAAATATTAGAATTTAGAACGAAAAAGGCTGAGGAACTTGCTTATTTTCTTATTCAATATGGAGAAAACGGAACAAATAAAGATGTGATTATAGACAGTTTGTGGAAGGATAGAGACTATGATAAAGCGTCGAATAATTTATACACTACTTTTTACTACATAAAAAAAGAGTTAGAAAAAGTGAGTATTAAAGATGTTTTTTATAGAAGAAATGGCAATTATTTTATTAATGTAAACCAAATAGATTGCGATTACTATAGGTTTGTAGAATTGTCCAAAGATAATAATGAATTAAGTAAAAAAGACCTATATGAGCTCTTGCAACTATATAAAGGTCCGTATTTAGGTGATAAGTTTTTTGATTGGTCAGATATGGTTAGAATAAAACTTGAAGAAAAGTATACACAAGTCAGCTTGAGAATGGTTGAGCATAGCAAAAAAGAAAATGATTTAGATCATGCAAAAAATATTTTGATACAGCTTATCAAAAACAATATGTATTGTGAAAAGGGGTATGAAGAATTAATAAAGATTTTGGCAAATCAAAATCAAAGAGCCCTTATTAAAAAATATTATAAAGAATATATCAATATGACAGAGAACGATTTAGAAATAAAGCCATCAAAGGAAATAGTAGAACTTGTGGAAAGATATATTTAAAAGACCTTCTTTCTATTGAGATTTTGTTTAGATTGGTTTGTTACAATAACACAAGATAACAAATTTCGATATTAATAGAAAGAGAAAATAAAAGGAGGTTTTTTAGATTGATATTTAAAAAAATGATGGTTGCAGTAATTGGGCTTGTATTAGTGTTTTGCAATATAGCATATGCAGCGGATACTTGGAGTCTAGTAGGTGGCAATGTTAACTCAGACCGAGTATATGAAATTCAAACCGTAACGGATAGCAATGGGACCCCTTATGTTGCGTTTCACGATAATAATTTCTCAAATAAAATAACTGTAAAAAAATATGACGGAAGTAGTTGGGTAACTGTAGGTATCCCGGGCTTTACCAGTCAAAGACCTGATTTTTACAAATTGGCAATAGATAGCAATGACAATATATATATTTTGCACAGCCATCAAAATTATGATCCCATGCCAGGCTCATTTGATCAACCTTATAAAATATCCGTAACAAGGTTTAATGGAATTTCTTGGGAAATTGTTGGAGCAGTAGAATTTGCTAATGGAACGCGTTATACTTCCATAGCCTTTGATAGCAATGATGTGCCCTATGTGGCGTATTCTGATAAAGATAATGATGTAAAAGGAACCATAAAAAAATATGATGGAAGCAGCTGGGTAAATGTTGGGAGCACTTTTACTAACGCTTATTGTAATACACAATTAATTTCACTGGAAATAGATAGCAATAATG
>JAKSCF010000188.1 GCA_022360735.1 Clostridia bacterium | reverse complement strand
TTTCATAATATTATGTATTTCAATAAATAGACTTAAGCCCCTTTATACATAGTAGATTCCTAAACTATATTAGCTGGCTGAGAATTGGTCATATACTTTCATTAAATTGGTTATAACCAATTTAATAATATTATAACATGTCCAAAAACACGAGTCAATATTATATATTTTTTTCTTGAATTGAAAAAGTGGTGTATTTCAGCAGTTAATTTTATCCATATCAAAACTAAATAACGTAAAAAAACAGTCTTTATTTTAACAATAAAGACCGTTTTGTTTGTATATGTAATAATAAACAAGATCATGTTCCAACATGTCATAACCACTCGAATTTTACAAACTATTCCCTTGTGCGTTTGATATGGAATCTATATTTATCCGCTCTATATTTAGCTGTTCTGAATTCCAGAGGTTTATGATCTCTGGAATATATGATGGATGTTACAAGCATAAGCGCTTTGCCTTCATTTGTTTTCATAATTCTTGAAGTTGCTTCATCACAATTTGCAGCTTCAAAGGTTTGGTCGATAGTCCCCAGTAATATGTTTATTTTTTTATAAAGATCGAATGTAGAAAAAGCTTTATGCTGCTTTATATTTTCTTCTGCTGCTTCTATCATTTTAATGCCGATGTCATAAGGAAAATATGAATCATAACAAACCATTGGTTCATCATCCGCTAACCCGAGCAATACTAAATTCACAATCTGTTCCGATAAATCACATTTCAAAATATTTGAAAGTTGAAAATCGACTGGGATAATTTCTGTTTTGACGATTTCACTTTTACCTTTCAAGCCTTTCGTAAACAAAGTCTTACTAAAGCTTGTTAACTTCTCCAGCCCTTGATGGATGACCGGCTCTTTAACAAATGTGCCTTTACCTTGAATTCTATATACCAATCCATCTTTTTCAGCCTCTGCAATGGCTTGTCTTACAGTGATTCGACTCACATTATACCTTTCACAAAGTTCTCTTTCAGATGGTATTTGGTGATTAGGTTCTAATCTGCCACATTCTATTTCATGTTCTATTTTTTCTTTTATTTGCATGTATAAAGGTTTTGAGGTATTATTCTCCATCCTGTTCATCACATCTTTCTTTTCAAACTGATAGCAGCCTTTTTTGAGTGCATTATATCATAATATTAGAGATATCTCATTATAACATGTTATACCTTCATATAACATATTCAACCTCATCTTATTATCATACCTTAAGTGCGTTATTTTCTATGGTTTTGATTAGAGCCTTTTCGGCATCCTTCATAATTTTTTGGATAATTTCATCACAGGATTCTATTCTATCAATTACCGTTAGACTTTGACCTGCTTGTATGGATCCCCACTCCACATCTCCATCACATGCTCCTTTTTTATTGGTTCCAATAAATACTTTTCCCAATTCTTCTTCTGATCCACCTTGCTTTTCAAGCTCTAAATATTGATCTGTCATTTTATTTCTTATGCCTCTCACATAATGCTTATGCAGATATCCTGTCAGTACTGTATCCGTATCAACGGCCTCAACCACTTTATTCTTAGCATTCGGATGGGCATTACATTCTGTGGATGCATAAAATCTTGTACCCATTTGTACACCTGCAGCACCCATCACCAATGCCGCCATTAGGCCACGTCCATCGGCGATACCACCTGCAGCGATGACAGGTATGCTCACTTCCGGGATTACTTGTGTCATAAGCGCCATAGCAGTTAAATTCCCCACATGTCCTCCTGCTTCCATTCCTTCTATGACAATGGCGTCTGCACCATTTTCTTCTACTCTTTTAGCCAGCCTTACATTGGGCACGACAGGAATCACTTTCACATCAGCCTTGCGAAGCATTTCTATATATGGCACAGGGTTTCCAGCCCCTAAAGTTGCAAAAGCCAGTTTTTCATTGCATACAAGCTGTGCTATTTCATCTCTATTTTGTCCCTGAAGCATAATATTCACACCAAAAGGCTTGTCGGTCATCTTGCGGGCTATTTGGATTTGCTCTTCTACCCAAGCTGTCGTTCTTCCCCCTGCAGCAATGGTGCCTGCTCCACCTGCGTTAGATACTGCAGCAGCCAGTTCTCCATCCGATACCCAAGCCATTGCGCCTTGAATAATAGGGTATTTTATTTTTAGTAATTCCATTAATTTTGTTTTCATGTTCTGCCTCCGATTTTTTAAAATTCAACGTTTTTCATTGCGACATACTTTAACCCAGATTATACCATACAAACAATTTTTTGTTAAGATATCTGAATGTTAAAATTGTATTAATATATTTTAAACAAAAATACGCCACACTACAAGTCTAATCTACCTAAAGAAACCAAAAAAACATCAAAGCCCTAATCAGTGGATTTCATTTTGTACGTTCCATATGCAATACCTACTAATAAAATGATGCCAACATAGCCTTCTATGGCATATAGGTATTTAACCAAATTCGAAAAACCGAGCCGGCTTAAGAAAAAAGCAACTATCGCTACCAATACAATGATTAGACTTTCTTTATTTTTAAATTTTGAATACTCGGTTATCCTTTTGACCGTCCCATACAGGCTGCTCACTGCAGTTGTGAAGATGGCAACCAATAGCACCCCTGCATACAAACCTTGTATCTGAGGTGATATCTTGCCGGCTACATATACCATAGGAATTTCTATCATTTTGATATCATGTATATTGGCAAGCAGCGTTAAACAAATCATCATGGAACCAACGCCTATTCCTAAACCCCCATTAAAAGCGCCCCATTTTAAAGTACTGAGGTTTTCAGCTCTAATTCCCAAAGAGCCTAAAATAGCAATGGCTATGATGATATTGTAGGAAGTATATAAAATAGCAGCCGACCACCAGTTTTTAATAAGGCTATTGTTCTCAAGAACGATCAATGCATCTGGATTAGGTGGTGTTTTTATTATAGAAAAGGAACTTATTATTACGACGGATACCAATAAAAAAGGAACTATAAAACGCATAGAATGAATAATTCCATCAATCCCTCTCAGCACCGTTATGATGGCTAAAACCATCATAATAAGGTTTCCGGCAATATAAGGTAGATGAAACTGCTGATTTAACAAAGCCCCGGTTCCTGCAATCATAACTACCAACGCACCGAACAAGAAAAAGGATACCAAAATATCCATAATCCTTCCCAGATATTTACCCGACGAATATTGAATGATATGAGAAAAAGAATGTGCATTAAGCTTCCGTCCAAGTCTCATAATCATATATCCGTATATGACAAATAAAATCGTCGTTAGTAGTAGCCCATATAATTCTTTTGAACCAAATCGAACAAAAAATTGAAAGATTTCCTGCCCTGATGCAAATCCGGCACCTATAATCGTTCCAATATATGTAGCTGTTATTTCAAAAGCTGAGACACCTTCTCTTTTCATTAAATCACACCCTTTTACTTAGTTTATGTGTAAAAAGGTTTTATCATAACATCTTTAGTGTTTTGCAATATTAAAAAACTCTCTAACGAGAGTTTTTTACTCAGTTTCTTTTACAGCAGTAATGGCTTCCCAAAATTCCGGCAAGTCTTTTCGAACTTTTATGGGTTTTAGTTCTTTATTTACAAAAGCATGTTTTGTCATTCCTGTAACTAAAAGTTCTTGATCTTCTTTTCTTCTGACTTCATAATAGATGGTTAAACTGGCACTTTTTAATTCTTCAAAAGATGCGTTTATCTCAACCACCTCGCCATATCTTGCAGGGGATTTAAATTTACAGCTGCATTCTACAACCGGCAGCATGGCACCTTCACTTTCCAGTCTTGCATAGGGATATACTTTTTCGAACAACTCTGTTCTTCCTACCTCAAACCATACTAAATAGTTGGCATGATATACAACACCCATCATATCCGTTTCTTGATATCTGACTTTTATTTCAGCAGTATTAGAAAACACAACTACCGCCTCCTTTATTATTTTATCATTTGTTACATACTTAATATTCTGCTGTATTTCTTTACTGATACCACCTTTTATTATACCAGAATTATGAAAAGAGTTTAAATAAAATGGTTTTAGTATAAGTGTATAAGTTTTTTCAAAAAAGAAAGCACCCTTTAGAGTGCTTCCCTTTATCCAAGGTTTCAAAGCTGAGAACTGATTCTGATTTTATTACTTTCAACCTTTGAATTTTTAAACAACTGCTTATTAAAGCTTTATACCAATTTTCCAACTTCTTCTAATGCTTTTTCATAATCCGGTTCGTTGGTAATTTCTTCTACGTATTCTACATATTTTACTTCGTTACTTTTGTCTACTACAATGATTCCTCTTGACAATAATCTGAATTCATTGATGACAAATCCATATTTTTCTCCAAAGTCCAAATCTTTATAATCCGAAACCACTTGAATGTTATTAATACCTTGTGCCCCACAGAATCTTTCTTGAGCGAATGGCAAATCAACGGTAATGGTAACAATCTCTACATCATCGCTTAATTGGGTGGCCTCTTTATTAAAACGAGATGTCTGCATAGAACAAACCGGAGTGTCTATAGAAGGCGCAATGCTAATAACCTTCGTTTTTCCCTCAGTCTCTTTGTAAAAATCAAACTCTGATAAATCCTGCTTTACTGCCTTAAAATTTTCAGCTTTATCTCCAACTTTTATTTCATTCCCTCTTAAAGTGACAGGATTACCCGCAAAAGTTATAGAATCTTTTCTCATATTAAGTCCTCCTTCAATTTTTTTAAATGAACCGTTAAGTCATTACAATTTTTTATATGAATATAATACCCATTTAAAAATTTTTCTAACATGTATATTGCTTCATTTTTTATAAGAGGATTAACTTATCTTTTATAATTCTACACCTTAGCTATTAACTTTCTATTTCTATTTATTTTTTTATTAATAAACGTTTCAATCAAGCTGTATAAAACAGGGATGACTATCATGGTTAAGAAAGTTGATACGAATAGACCTGACATTAACGATGCTGCCATAGGGGAAAACAAACTGCTTCCTGATACAGCAAGGGGAAAAAGTCCCATGATCGTAGTACCCGCACTAAGAATAATAGCATTAAACCTTTTTCCCACTGCATCAACGCATGCTTCATCTATTCCATGACCTTGTTCTCTCGCATCATTAATATATTCTATTAGGAGAATACCATTTTTTACTACCAATCCTATTAGGGCTATAATCCCTAAAAAGGCTGTAAAGGATAAAGGTTGATTGAGTATAAATAATCCTAAAATAGAACCTATTAATGACAATGGTATTGTAACTAATATGACAACAGGTTGAACAAATGAGTTGAACTGCACTACAAGAATCACATAGATAATAAATACCGCTAATACAGCCAGTAATGCAACTATACCAAAATTTTCTACAATCATTTCTCTTTCGCCATCAAAATCGACTTTTACACCATCTGTATTTATATTTTGTAAATATTTACTCTCCAGCTGATTCTCAATAAATACAGGGTCACCAGTTGGTAATGCGTCCGCTTCTACTGTTATGGTCAGTTTTCTATTGTATTTTCTTATTGTATCAATTTTGGAGCCAAATTCTATAGAAGTAAACTGTTTTACAGGTATTTTTTTGCCTGTTAAAGAAGATTTTATTTCAAGATTTTCAAGCTCTCTTATAGTATTTATATTTCCATTTAGAAAAATGTTATACTCATTCCCTGTTCTTCTATACACAGAGGGCTTACCTCCAAATAGCGCTATGTTAATCTGTCTTTGTATATCATATTTGGTTATTCCCAGATTCATTGCTTTATCTTCATCTACATTGACTTCATATTGATAGGTGCGATCTTTCATGTCATCCCTTACATTCGTAGTTCCGGGAATTTCATTTAGAGCATCTTGTAATTCTTCAGATACCTCTATTAAACGCTCTAAGTTTTCTCCTGATACTCTAAGTACTACCTTAGAACCGGGCTTAGCTAATTGTAATTGATTGACAGTACATTTTCCCCCTGAAATATTCTCATCTAGTAATGTCTGTATATGTTCAGCAAATTCTTCTCTACTTTCATACCTTCTCTCTTTCTTGTCTCCTAAATCAAACTTTATTGCCATCTGAGCATAATCCTGTGCCGGCGAAGTTGGCATCATTGTAACATAAAACTTTGGTATGCCATTGCCTATAGCAGCAGTATAACTTGTTATCTCAGACTCCTTAGATAGAAGTTTTACAATTTCATCGGAAAGTTCTTCTGTAGCATCCATATCACCTGAAACCTCTGTTTGTATATCTATATAGAACAAATCCTTATCAGCGTAGGGAAAGAACTGTGTTGAAAGAGTAGGTAGGATTAGCTTTAGAACTATAATGAGTATTACAAAGACAGATGTAGTTGTTACCCATTTTTTTTCTAGTCCTTTCTTTAGGATATATTTGAAGAATTTTTTTAAAGAACCTTCTTTCTCAGTTTTAACCTTACTCTTTTTAAAAAATACTGTTGACATAGCTGGAGTTATAAACATAGAAACGATATATGCTGCTACTATGGATATAATAAGAACCTGTGGTATTGCAGCCAAAAATTCTCCGCCTGCTCCCGGAATTCCCAAAAGAGGAGAAAAAGCTGCAACTGTGGTTAGAGTAGCTGTAAATATAGGAATCGCTGACATACTAGTTCCTTTAAACGCAGCCTGAAGTTTTTCTTCTCCATTATCTAGTTTAACTTGTATTGTATCACTGATTACTATGGCATTATCTACTAAAACGCCTAATGCTACAATTAACGCTGTTAAAGATATTTGATGAATATAAATCTTCATTAAATACATTACACCAAAGGTCATGAGTATGGATAAGGGTATGGCAGTCGAAACAACTATGGCATTTCTAAGTCCCATACCTAGAAATACCACTATTATAACCAGAATTATACCTGTAATAAGATTTTTCATAAAATCATTCACAGATTCACTCACATCATCGGGTTGATAAATAACTTCTTCAACTATTAAGTCCTTGGGAAGAGAAGCTTTTACTTCATCCAAAGCTGTTCTAACCTCTTTACCAACTATGACTATGTTTTTACTCTTTTTAAAGTAACCGGTTAAAAGAACCGCATTTTTTCCATTTTGCTTATATTTTTCGACACCTTCTTCTAATCCCATATAGACATCAGCTATATCGGATAGTCTCGTAACAACACCTGTTTTAGGAGAAACACCTATTATAGTATTTCTGATATCATCAAGTGATGTGTATATCCCTGGGGTCTTAACCTTTATTTTTCCATTTTGAGTTTCAATATCTCCTGAAGGGATTTCAATATTTTGAACAGTCAGTATATCATAAACATCTTGCAAAGATATGCCCAATTGATTTAGCCTGGGTATATCAACCTCCACTTTTACTTCTTTATCCAACTCCCCTTCAATCTCAAATTTTGAAATTCCGTTAATATCACCTAGTCTATTCTCAAATTGTTCCCCAAAGGAGGCTAATTGCTCATAGCTGTAATTTTCTCCCGATAAACTTATTATGATCCCTGCTGTTTCAATTAAATTCGTATCTACTTCACTATTCATTGCACCGCTTGGAAGCTCTTTCTGAACATCAGACACAGCATTTCTCACATCCTGCATCGCCTTATCAGAATCAGTACCACTCTCAAAAAGAATAAATACAATAGATAAGCTTTCTTTAGAAATTGCAAATGAATAGTCATAACCATCTAACTCATAAAGTTCATCTTCAATCTTCTTAGATATCAAATCGTTTGCGTCTTTTGCTGAAGCTCCGGGATATGGTGTAATAATCATGGCAGCCGGAGCTGACACATCGGGGTTTTCCTGCCTTGGTAACATATAATAAGCATAGATGCCTAGAAAGGCTATTATAATTGCTAAAAATATTGTAACCCCTTAATCGTTTCGGCTTCACCTGCGGCAGCGAACGCGGCTTCATACTCATCCAGCGCGTATCGAACCGAAATGAGCGGCGCCATTTGGATTAACCCGTTCGCAACCCAGTTAAGCGCACGCTGATAATGACGG
>JAKSCF010000312.1 GCA_022360735.1 Clostridia bacterium | reverse complement strand
CTTTATAGACAAAAAATCCAATAGGGACAGATACAACAGCAGCAACTCCCGCAGCTTCAGTTGGGGTAAAGACGCCGCCATAGATACCACCTAAAATAATTATAGGCAAAGAAAGAGCCGGTAAAGCAATCCATGTTCTATTTAAAAATTCCTTTCGCCTTTCTTTAGCTTTGAGTGGAGGCTCTAAAATGAGATTTGGGTTTTTTCTAGCCCAAATTAAATTGATAGCTGAAAATGTGATGACAATGGCTAGTCCTGGACCTACGGTGGAAAGAAAACAAGCTAAAATAGATGTTTCGGTTACCCATCCGTATAAGATCATAATAATGCTTGGAGGAATCAACAATCCTAAAATTGATGAAACCGTCACCAATGAAGTGGCATATCCACGAGGATAACCTTGTTTGACCATTCTCGGTATCAATATGGGTCCTGTCGCTGCAACGCCGGTAAAACCACTTCCTGAGATGGCCCCAAGAAAAGCACAAGTGACTACGGCAATCACTCCTGTTCCACCTTTTATCCGGCCTACCAGCATGTCTGAAAGGTTAAGAAGACGTTTAGCGATACCACTTCCACCCATGATAATACCTGCAAGCACGAAAAGTGGACTGGCAAGAAGAACAGGACTTATCGTTTGATTAAATCCCCATAACATCATACTTTTCATTGAGACATCTCCGAATATTGCCATAAAGAGGAGAGCGCCGGCAAAACAATAGGGGAGAGGGATGCTCATCATTAAGAGCACAACAAGAAGCAGGACATCCAAAAGCACAATATTTAACATTATCTCACCTTCCTTTCAGACGCTTGTAGACCATTCAAAAATATTTTTATATTGTCAACTAATTCAACGCCGGTATAAAATGTCATTAAGATGAGTCCTACAAATAGTGCACTTTCTGCAAAAAACATTGGAATTTCAACAAGGTTACTGAGTTTCCAAGATTTAAGTGAATATGCACAGTATCCATAAGCCCAGTAGGTTAGCCATAAGCTTATTAATAAAGATAAAAGTGACTTTAATATATTGAAAATTTGCATTGGTTTTCCGCTTTTTATGTAGAGTGTTAATATCCCACAAGATATGTGGTTTCGTTCCATTGAAGCATTTGCACCCCCAACCATGTATAGCCAAATCGTAGGAAAAAGCATGACTTCTTCAATTCCCATAAGCGGGGCTTTAAATACATATCTTAATAAAACCTGTATGAGAACGATTAATGGTAAAGCTATCATTAAGATTGCACTTAATATGCCTTGAAAGGTAGTCAAGCTTCGCCATATTTTTTGTGTTAAAGAATTATCTTGCATTGAATCTCCTCCTCTGTTGATTAGATCATTCTAAATAGTAAAAGAGAATTTTTCACCTAACCCTTTTTCTTTGGCCCTATCAAGGACTACAGTTGCAACTGCAACATCCATTGCACCTGTTCCGATGGGAATACAAATCACACGCTCATTCTCTGAAACATCGCATTGCTTCTTAGCTGCGGCAAGCTCACCTATGGTAGCATAAATGTTTTCTTCAGTTATTTTACCATCTGAGTTTAGTTTTTTTAGAGCGCCTCGATGTAGAGCTTGACCAATGTGATCGACTATAATTTTATCTGCTTTAAGGATAAGTTCATCGTCACATTCCTGATAGGAACCTAGGGGGAAATAAATAGTTCCTGGCTCAACCCATTCATTTTTTATGAATTTGTCTTTAGACTGGGTAACAGAAATAATTGCATCAGTGTTAGCTGCATTTTTTGGCTCATCAACAACTATTATCTCGCCGTTAACAACCTCCTTCATGTCTTTTTTGAATTTCAAGCCGGATTCTTTATAGATGTCGTAAACCCTTAATTCTTCTATATCAAAGACTTCAGAAATAGCTATAGTATTAGTACGTGCTTGCATGCCTGCTCCATAAATACCTAGTTTAATGGATTGCTTGTTTGGGAGTAGATACTTAAGAGCTATTGCGGTCTGGGCACCGGTACGCCAATTTGTTATGTGGGCGCCATCCATAGCTGCTACAAAGTCACCCATTTTAGGATCAATCAGAAGAATCATACCAACGATATAGGGTAATCCTTTTTTCTTTCTTTCTCCAAGAAAACCCCCTACCCATTTAATGCCGGCTGAATCACACCATCCTATATAAGCAGGCATAGCATTCATAAATCCTTCATATGGAGGAAATTCTCCTTCTTCGCCTAAATCCAAAGTAACCTTAGTTGGATTTATGGTTGTTCCTTCTCCAAAACCTTTAAAAGTTTTATCACATATCTCTACTACATCTTTCATGTTCAGCACCTCTAAGATATCTGACTTGCTTAATAATAATGTGTTATTCATTTTGTTCCTCCTTTAAAGTGTTGTTCTTTTCTGAATAATCGCAATGTTTGTGCCAGTTTATTACTTTAGTGAATTGTTTTTGAGGTGAAAAGCACTATATGTAGATGATGAATAATAGATAGACTATATATGGTATGGAAGCAGGGCTGTTTTGGGTTATTTTCTTTTCTTGTTTGATTCATAATTTTGATTAAAATAAAAAAAAATCCTCGTTAAGATAGATTTCATCATTAAAATACATCTAAATTCTAGAAATTAAATCTAAAATTTAGAGGT